>JAISAF010000068.1 GCA_031266855.1 Spirochaetales bacterium | reverse complement strand
TTTGAACAGGCTCTAAGAACTGAAAATCACAAAGTGAAAGTTTTTAGAGCTTCCCTTATAGGCAATTTTGCTCGGCCCTTAACCTGTTACACGCCAGGGGCTTTTTAGGGCCTCTTGCCGGAAAGACTCGTTATGAAGCTCCCGCGGAGAAGACTCCGCGGGAACTTCTTTTGTCAAGGAATCGGGATTATATGGCATGGCTCATCAACTCCACGGGGGTTGATGAGCCATGCCTTCCAAATCAACAACACGCTCACGTGTGCGTTTACTTGGGCACAGGCAAAATTGCCTCCGCCGGGTTATGAGAACATAATTGCCAAAGGCAATTATGTGCGTTGCCTGGTTCTCAAGCTGCCGCCGCGCAAGGGATAGAAGTGGAAATCCTTTTTTACCGCGTAGCGGTAAAAAAGATTGGAACGGATAGCCCGGTTTTTTTGCCCGGCTGCGGGCAAAAAAATGCGCCCAAATTCTGATAAATTATAAAGATTTCGAACAGGCTCTAAACCCCCGCTTTTTCGATTAATTCGCTCAGGAGGGGAATAAGCTGTTTTTTGCGGGAAACGATTTCCTTCAAAAGATAAATGCCGCCGCCCAGAGCCGCGCCGCCCTCCTGCCGAAGAGTCTCAACGCGGGGGAAGGCCAGCGCCGATACAAAGGGCCTGGCGCCAACAACGAAAAACAGCGAATCAAGGGCGGTTACATCAGTAACCAGCAGAGCGGAAAAAAGCAGATTTTTGCCCGTACAGGCTTTTATCAGGGCGGCGAAAATTTCGTCCCGCCGGGCAACAAGTTCGTCGGGATCGTTCGTCTCGATCTGGCTGACCGAAAAGTCCGCTTCCTTTTCCTGGTATTCCTTCATATCCATGGCTACCAGTTCCTCCGCGGACCGGGCGTTTACCGTACTTGCCGCTTCCTGGAGTTCCCGGCTGAGGGTCTGTATGTCCAGTCCCGTGACCTCCGCCAGGTATTCCGCCGCCTCCCGGTCAACATCGGTAGCCGTGGCGGACTTCAGGCCCAGGGTATCGGCAAGAATGCCGCACAAAAGAAGCGAGGCGATTTCCCTTTTCATGGGAAGCCGCTGTTCACGGTAAAGATTCGTTACAATCGTGCAGGTGGCGCCGACAGGTTTATTGATAAACGTTATGGGATACCGGGTCGCCATATTCCCCAGCCGGTGGTGGTCGATAACCTCAAGGATGCGGTAATTCTCGATACCTTCAATGGCCTGGCTGTGTTCGTTGTGGTCGACCATGATGATCTGGATGTGCGGTTCCTCAATCAAATCTCCTTCAAAAATGACGCCTTTTACGCGGCCTTCATCATCGCCCACAGGGAGGCAGCGCGAAGGCACACGGGAAAGCGGTTCCCGGATTTTGCGTATCGGGTCGGAGAGCCGTATAAGGGGCACTGAATCATCGCCGATGTTTCCCACAGGGGCGGAGTACATGATCAGCATGGACGTCGAGGAGGTGTCGTAGGGGCTGGAAATGACGGACACGCCATTTTCTTCCGCGAGGGCAACAAGATCGGCATCAAGGACATAGTTATGCGAAAGAATCAGCGCCCGCACTTTCCGTTCAAGGCAGTAGCGCTGCAAATCAAGCCGGTCGCCCATGATAACGAGGGTCTGCGCCGGATTCATCCCGTCCACATGTTCGATAAAAAACTTATTGTAGGATGCCGCCACAACAATAGAGGCCTCCGCCACTTCGCGCCGGTTAAACAGCGTAATGGGCTGGGCGCGCAGTACTTCTGTTACGTGGTCGATGGAAACGGAAAACATTGATTTCCGGTGCGGATTGATGTGTGTCGTAACATAGCGGGCGAAACCCCGGTAATGGAGCATACTTTTGTAAACCCCCAGGGGATCGACAACAGGCAGAACACGCAGGTTTTCGTTTTCCATAATTTCCAGGGCGTTCCACAGGGGAGTGTCCTCGTTCACGGTCAGAGCTTCTTCCTTCAGGTAATACTCCGCTTTGGGAATGAGGTCAGGAAGATATTCAGGCGCGGGCGTCCTGAAACGTTCAAAAATGTATTCCGTCTGCGGGTTCATATTTCCCGCACGGGCGGCGCGGCAGTTTGTCATTCCCAGCGCGCGCTTTAGTTCCGCGTACGCGGCCGCGGACACAATGGAATCGGCATCGGGATTTCTGTGACCGATAACATAAACTCGTTTTTTCATATCTGCTCCTGGCACGTATACCATTGCGGCTGTATGCGGGATATGCGCGGCACTAAAAAGCAAACCACAGGTTTACGCGCGGCATGGCTGTAAAGGCCGGGCCGCCCTGAGCCGCGGAGCGCTGCTGTCCTGGTATACGAAGTTCCTTTCATTTTTTAAAATAGAAATTCCTATAATTCAATAAATAGTTTAATTCAATCTCCGGGAATATGGCGTGTATTCTGTTTTCAATGTGGGATTGGACCTTTTCTCCAGCCTTTGGTTTGGTAGCGGCAAATTCGGCTGTTTTTATATTGAAACTATTCCCGAAGCTGTGGGGTTTCTGAACAGCTCTATTATTTCCCGTAAATCATCTTTCCAGCATGATCTTTTTGAATAACTAAAGCATACTGAATAATACCAAACATATTTGGCTTTGTCAAGAGGGCGCCTTGCCTCATACC
The DNA here is from genome assembly GCA_031266855.1 of Spirochaetales bacterium. Classification (GTDB taxonomy): domain Bacteria; phylum Spirochaetota; class Spirochaetia; order DTKZ01; family DTKZ01; genus JAISAF01. The sequence continues at coordinate 4,533 of JAISAF010000068.1, read as the reverse complement.
GTCATTATAAAGAAGAGTATTGCGCATTGCGCACAAATATCTCCGGGCGCAAAATTGCGTGCCTCGTAGTTATACGCACGCGGTTAATTGCCAAAGGCAATTAACCGCGTGGTCTGGTTGGTCGCAAAATCGCGAAAGCGATTTTGCGGGCCTGCTTTTATGGCCTTATGTTAGCCGCTGGTGCGCGCGCCAGGGATTGCAGCGGAAAGCCCACAGGAATTGCATCGGCAATTCCGAGGACTTGGAGCGGAAAGCCCGGTTTCCGGCGCTCCGCGCCGGAAAGGCGCCCAGGACTGTTGACACCCGGCCTCCGCTTCGGGCATGATAGCTTTATGGATGTTTCTGAGTTGAAGATAACCGCGGAGCTTGCCAATCTGAATCTGATGGAAGAGGAGTTTGTTTCGCTGGGACGGGAAGTGGAAAAAATTCTTGACTATTTTTCCAAAATGATGGAGGCGGATGAGGGGAGTTTGCCTGCGGGGACGGAGCGCTGTGGGGCGAACAGGATACGGCCTGACGAACAGATTAGGGATATCAATCCCGATGTACTTCTTGAGAACGCGCCGGAACTTGAAGACAGGTTTATTGTTATTCCAAACGTTTTGTAAAATTGAAGGGGTTCTATGGAGTCGCTTTTTAAGCGGTGGGTGATTTTGTCCGATTCCACCATGCGGAAAAAATATGAAGCGTATATAAAGTCTACCGACGCGAAGATTGCCGCGTTTCTGGAGTTTGATGTAGACCGGGGGCTTGGCCTTGCGGCGGAGGTGGGAAAAGGCGGAGAACTTGAGGGGGTTCCTTTTGCTGTTAAGGATATTATCGCGGTCAGGGGGTTTCGCCTAACCTGCGGATCAAAAATACTGGAAAATTTTGTGTCGCCCTATACGGCGACCGCTGTGGAAAAACTTATTGCCAAGGGCGGCGTTATGGTAGGGAAAACCAATCTGGATGAGTTCGGGATGGGATCCTCTACGGATAATTCCGCTTTGGGAAAGACAAATAATCCCTGGGATACGGAGCGCGTCTGCGGTGGTTCCTCCGGCGGCAGTGCCGCGGCGGTGGCGGCGGGAATGGTTCCTTTTGCTTTGGGTTCGGATACTGGCGGTTCGGTACGGCAGCCCGCGGCGTTTTGTGGCGTGTACGGTTTAAAACCTACTTACGGCGCGGTTTCCCGGTATGGGCTGGTGGCGTATGCCTCGTCCCTTGAGGTGATAGGGGTGTGCGCCCGCTCGGTGGGAATAGCCCGGACTGTTTTCGATATTATGAAGGGCCAGGACGAGAAAGATCAGTCTTCCCTTAATTCTGGAACGGACGCGCCGGAGCCGGAAGCCGGGGTTATTGGCGTACTGGGCGGGAATTTGGGTCTTGATCCCGCGGTGGACAGGGCTTACCGCGCTACCATTGATTTTTATCGGTCAAAGGGCTTTGAGATCAGGGAAATTAACCTCTCCATGGCGGATTATTATGTTCCTGTGTATTACACTATTGCGACGGCGGAAGCAAGCGCCAACCTTGCGCGGTATACGGGTATCCGCTATGGATACAGGCCCGGCTATGCGGAAAATCCGGAGGAGCTGACCCGCAAGGCCCGCAGTGAGGGTTTCGGAAATGAAGTCAAGCTGCGTATCCTTTTGGGAACCTATGTTCTGCGTTCCGGTTTTCAGGATCAGTATTACCAGCGGGCGCAGAGACTGCGGCAGGCGATACGCGCGGATTTCGATAGGGCCTTTACCCGGGCCGATGTAATTTTGATGCCGGTATTTCCCACGCAGGCTTTCCTCCGGGGGCAGGGCGGGCTGGATCAGTTTCAGCAAAAACTTGCGGATCGCTTTACCACAGCGGCGAATCTGGCGGGGCTGCCGGCTTTAAGTTTTCCCGCCGCTGTCTCTGACGGCCTGCCCGCGGGCATGCAGTTTCTCGCGCCGGCCTTTGGAGAGGCCCGCCTTTTTGATATTGTCCGGCTGTACGAGGAGCATTTTCCCTGTCCGCAGCCGCCTTCCTGCAAACCAGAATGGAGTTAAGCCGTGTATCAGTCATTTATCGGTCTTGAAATACATATACAGCTACTTACCGAAACAAAGGTGTTTTGCGGCTGTATCAACAGGTTTGGCGATGAACCGAATACCAATGTGTGTCCTGTCTGCATGGGGTATCCGGGAGTGCTTCCCGCGCTTAATGGGGAAGCCATCCACCTGTCCTACATCGTCGCGCGGGCGCTTAACTGTACACTCAGCCCCCAGGCGGTTTTCGAGCGGAAAAACTATTTCTACCCGGATATGCCCAAAAACTATCAGATTTCCCAATTCTCATCACCCTTAGGGCGTAACGGCTGGATTGACCTTGAGTATCAGGGTAAAAAAAAGCGTATCCGTATTCACGAGATTCACCTGGAGGAAGACGCGGGCAAGATGATTCACGCGGGAGATATGTCCCTCCTTGACTACAACCGGGCCGGGACTCCTCTTCTTGAAATTGTTACCGAGCCGGACATGGAGGCCGGTGAGGAGGCCGAGCTTCTTTTACAGAATTTCCGGCGGACGATACGGTATCTTGGCGTGTGCGACGGCAACATGGAAGAGGGTTCCATGCGGTGCGATGCCAATGTGTCCATTAACCTTGAGGGAAAGGGCCTTGGCCGCAAGGTGGAAATAAAAAACCTCAACTCCTCACGCTTTGTCAGGATGGCGCTTAATTACGAAATTGAACGTCAAACGGAAAATCTGGACAAAGGCGTAAAAGTTATTCAGGAAACCCGGCTGTGGAACGAGAACCGCGATGTTACCGAAGCTATGCGTACCAAGGAAAGCGCCCATGATTACCGCTATTTCCCCGAACCCGATCTGCCCCCCTTTATTCCCGGCGCGGAATTCCTGGCCCGGGTGGACAAGGGGCTTGTGGAACTTCCCGAAGCACGGCGGGCCAGATTTATTGCGGACTATGGTTTAAATGAAACCGCCGCGGATTTTCTAATTAACGAAAAAGCCACCGCCGACTTTTACGAGGAAGTCCTGAAATCCGGCGCGGCTCCTGATACCGCGGCAAGCTGGCTCCAGTTCGATGTGCGGAAAATTCTTAACCGCGGCAACCAGGAACTTGCCGGAAGCCCCCTGACGGCGCAGCGGCTTGCCCAGCTCCTGTCGCTGCTTGCGGAAAACCGGATTCACGGGAAAATAGCCAAACAGGTACTGGAAGCTGTTTTTGCCGAAGACAAGGATCCCGCGCGGATTATCAAGGAAAAAGGCTGGGAGCAAATGAACAGTCCCGCGGAGCTTGCGGCGCTTGTGGACAAAGTGCTTGCCGCGAACACAAAAGCGGCCGATGCCGTGCGTGCGGGCGACGAAAAACCCCTGGGCTTTCTTATGGGACAGATTATGAAAGAAACCGGCGGGCGGGCGGAACCCCGGCTTGTCCAAAAACTTTTGAAAGAGAAAACAGGGTAGAAAGGCCGGGTTCCCTCATTTATTTTTTATGGCGCATTTTTTGCGGTTTGGGAATTTGCGCCGCAAATTCCCAAACCGCAAAAAACCGGGCTATCCGCTCCAAGTCCTCGGATTTGCTGATGCAAATCCTGTGGGCTTTCCGCTCCTATCCCTTGCGCGCGCACCAGCGGCGGGATTTTGGCGCTTCGCGCCAAAATCCCTGGATGCATAATCGGGCCGCGGCCTTGTGTACACGAAGCATACACCACCGCTTCACGTTCCCTTTCCAAATAAAACAGAGCTGTTCGGAAACCTCCGCGGCTTCGGGAGCAGCTTCGATATAAAAATGGCGGAACTTGCCGCCATTGCGCCGCAAATTCCATAGCCCGCCGGAAGCTTATCGGACAAGTCTATTATCAATTTTATCAATCGCAATCTTATCAATCGCGCCGTGTGTAGCCGCGGGCCCCCGGCTTGTTTCCCTGACTTCGAGCGTGCAGTCCAGCGTTAACGCGCTAACAGCCTTTGCCCCTTCGACTTTATTTTTTGAAGAAGACCCGGATATGAACACGCCGCCTTCTATCTCCTCAAGACAAATCCGTACCGCCTCATGGCCCATTTGATACTTTGGATAGACAATCGTCGACAGATTTACGCCGGGATACGCCGTAAAGGGTATGCCGTCAAAACCGACGATGCCCAGCCGACCGGGAACATCAATACACATCTGCCGGGCGGTTTGCAGCAAATTGAGCGCAAGAACATCATTAGTACAGAAAACAGCGTCAAAGCCCCTGTCCCCGTCAAGCGCCCGCTCTATGATGGCGGGATAGCTTTTTAAATCCGTGTCCGCGTGCAGTACGCGTTCCTCACCGGGATTTCTGCCGCATTCAGCAAGAGCCTGTTTGTAACCAGAAAGCCGCGACTGTTTTGAAGACGCCATCATCCTGTCGCCCAAAAGGCATGCAACCCTGCGGTACCCCGCGTCAAACAAGTGCCGGGTCGCCAGAAACGCCCCATGAACATGATTCAGGTTTACATAACTGCGGCATATAGAAGGCGCCGCGTTAATATAGACAACCGGGAAACGGTACTGCTCCAGTTCCGCTTCAAT
>JAISAF010000442.1 GCA_031266855.1 Spirochaetales bacterium | reverse complement strand
TGGTTACGCGCAGCTAATTGCCGCTGGCAATTAGCTGCCCCGGAATTGCCACAGGCAATTCCGGGAACGGGTTCTAAGCTGCTGCGCAAAGGATTGCAGCGGAAAGCCCGCAGGAAAGCGCCGCCCGGCGCTTTCCGAGGACTTGCAGCGGAAAGCCTGGTTTTTTGCCCGTGGATTCCACGGGCAAAAAATGCGCCCATCTGCATTTATTAATTCTGCCTCTTGTCCTGAAACGCGTTTGCCCGGTATAGTAGGAGCCGCGAGGAGGCTTTATGAATATTGTTTGTCTTGATCTTGAGGGAGTGCTTGTTCCTGAAATATGGATTGCTTTTGCGGAGGCTACGGGGATTAGCGAGTTGCGGCGGACGACGCGGGATGAGCCGGATTACGATAAACTTATGAGCTGGCGGCTGGATTTGCTAAAGAAAAACGGACTTAAACTTGGCGATATTCAGAAGGTGATTTCCGGCATGGAGCCTCTGGACGGGGCGCGGGAGTTTATTGAGAAACTTCGCGAGCGTTCGCAACTGATTATTCTGTCCGACACATTCGAGCAGTTCGCGCAGCCGCTGATGCGGCATCTGGGCTGGCCTACGCTGTTTTGTAACAGCCTTACCGTCAATGAGCCGGGGGAGGTAACAGGATATGAGCTGCGTCAGCCGAATGGCAAGAAACGTGCTGTGGAGGGTTTGAAGGCTATGGGCTTTACCGTATCCGCGGCGGGCGATTCCTATAATGATGTGGCAATGCTGCAAACGGCGGACAAAGGTTTTTTCTTCCGGCCGCCGCAGCCTATCATCAGCCAGTTCCCTGAGATTCCCGTAGCGCAGACGCACCAGGAACTTTTCACGCTTCTTTTTCCGTCATCAGAAGCGCCTGGGACTTAATCGTAAGAAGCTTCTCCCAGGTCTCTTCGTAGGAATTTTCCCGCGTGTAATCATAAATACTCTTCTCCCGCAGCTTTCCCCCGGCTTCGGCGTACTGAATAATCGGATGAAGAAGATACCCGCGGGTAATGGAAAAATCCATGCCCCGCGACTCCAGAAAACGGGGAAACGGCAAATCCGAAAGCGGAATATGCACGGCGCCCGGAGTAAACAAATAGCCAAGGCCATCAAGAATCTGCTCAAAAGGCCCCTTGGAATAATGGAAAATGTGTGCGGCAGGCTGGTTAGGCAAAAGAATCCGGGCATCCACCAAAGTCTTTTCCATCATCTGAACGATCCGCGTAAACTCCGCGTAATTCATCGTGGTACGGAAAATCATAACAGCGATATTTGTTCCCTCGTAATTTATGTGCATCAATTCAGGAATATCGGGATTCACCACATAGCAGTCCCCAATTCTTTTTATCGTCTGCCCGTTAAGCGATATAATATCCTTATCCTCAACCCATACATTAAAAAGTTCCACGCTGCTCATGTTCAAGGCGGACATAGCCTCAAAACTCCCAAGTATCCGCGCGCACGAAAACGGCACGCCAAATTCCCTGCTAAACACCTCCCGCATGGAACGCGTAAAAAGCCGCGTCCCCTCTTCAGCAAAGCGCAGCCGGACAGGATAATGACCAGCGGTTATGCGGTTCCGCAAAATAAATTCACCAGGAAGATTCGCAAGATAAACCAGAAAAAGCCGCCGCTTGTAAGCAGGATCCTGCTGAATCACCTTGAGCATAATGCTCTCCACAAGAACCCCGTTGGATTCCGGCCTCAAATAGACAAAAATATCCTGTTCCCCCGGATTTGTACTTAGCCCCGGATAAGGAATAAGTACCGCGGGATTGTGGTCTGCGCTATCCGCCATCTCCACTAGTATTGCCGGAAAAACGCCCCTTCTGCAAGTGTCTCGCGGAATAAACGCGCAGGAATTTTTACCCCCCAGTTTTTGGGCGCCTCCCGGCGCTACGCGCCGGAACCGGGCTTTCCGCTGCAAGTCCTCGGATTTGCCAATGCAAATCCTGCGGGCTTTCCGCTACAATCCCTGGCGCGCGCATCAGCGGCCGCAACAACACGTTTTTTTGCGGCGTTAGCCGCAAAAAATGCGCCTGAAGACAGTCGCTTTCCGAGAAGAAATTTATTGTAGCGGGCGCTCACGCGCCCCCGGAATCATCCCCCATTCGGAGGTGTTTCCAATAGGAAACTTATTATACTGGGCGCTGGCGCGCCCTGTGGAATGCGCCCAAATTCCGAAGGGGTTCTGGACAGGCTCTAAAACCAGTAACGCAGTCCTGTGGAGGCGCCTGTGTCGGAGGTGATGCCGGGCAGGATAACCAGGGATGGGGCGATTTCCAGAAAAATATCGATGGGGAGGTTCTGGAACATATAGGTCAGGCCGAAGGGAATGCGTACGCCAAGGTAGAGGTCGCTATCAAGAGCGGTTTCCGCACCTATGCCGATAAAGTATACAAACTTGCCGCTTTTTGCTTTTATGACATCGTAGAAGTGATACAGGTATTCCGCATAGAAATACGGCGCCCCTATTTGCCGCATCTCTTCGTCCGTTCTGCGGTACATAGACCAGCCCGCTCCCGCGTCCAGGGCAGAATCCGGGGAAATCCAGTATTTCGCGCTAAGGCCCATGGGTTCTCCGAGGATGAATGCCGCGCCAAAGCCGGACTGCGCCGCGGGGGGGTCTTCATTTTTGGAAGGAGGTTCCGCGGCCGCCGTGTTTGTTACTGTCGCCGCGCAGAACAGGAAGGCGAGAAACAGGCGCAGCAGAATCCGGCCCGCCGCGGGAAATCCTCTCTGGGTTTTCCTGTGCGCGGCTGTGTTCCATACCCGGAGGTTTTTCATTATAGTGAAGTATATCATAGCTATAACAATTATAACATATTGTAACAGGTGTAAGGATGGAAGGAGGGTATGTGAAAGAATTATTTTTAAGGGCGCTTTTTTTGGCGGTGGGAGTTTTCCCTCTTTTTTCCCAGCAGGGCGCGGCCCTGCCGGTGAAGACGGCGGTTCTTTTTACGAATGGGGTTGGATATTTCAGCCGCGAGGCGGTGGTTAGCGGTTCGGGCAGCCTGGAGTTGTATTTCAACACAAAGGATATTAATGACCTCTTAAAAAGTATGATTATCCGCGATCTTGACGGGGGCAGCATCACGGCGGTGAACTACTCCCCGCGCGAACCTCTGGGGAAGGCCCTGGGCGGGTTTTCCGTTGATTTGTCCGTGGAGGCTCCTTTGACCGGACTTTTACGCCAGGCGCGGGGCGAGACTGTGGAAATCAGCGCGGACAAAAAATATACGGGCGCTATCCTGAGTACCGAAGCGCGCCCTGTTTTTTCTGGATCGGAAGACCCGTTCCGTGATGTTTCCGGCGGTTCCCGTGATATTTCCAGGGAAGAGGTTTTCATCAACATTTACGGGGACGCGGGCCTGCAAAGTATCGCGCTGAAAACCGTCCAGTCCATCCGTTTTGAGAATCCCCGTCTGCGACAGGAGCTTGAAGAGGCTTTGCGGCTTATCGCCGCCGCGCGGAATACGGAGCAGCGGAGCGTTTCGATTTCCTACGAAGGCAGCGGTCAGCGCCGCGTTCAGGCAGCGTACATCGCGGAAACCCCTGTATGGAAAACGACTTACCGGCTTGTCGCGGGCAGCGGGAACAAAGCCGGGAAGCATTTTCTTCAGGGCTGGAGCATTGTGGAGAATACCAGCGGCGAAGACTGGAATGGCATACATCTGGAACTGATTTCCGGTATGCCGGTATCCTTTGCCATGGATCTGTACCAGCCGCTTTTTAATCCCCGGCCTTTTATACCCTACGCGCTGCCGGACAGCCTCGCCTCGCAAATCTACGACGAGGGCTTCGTGCCGGAAGGGCCCGCGGGGGTGGAAGCCAACAGTCTTTCCAGGATGGATAGTGAAAAGGAGCTTAGCGAGGCGCCCGCGTTCAAGTCTCGAAGAGCCGCGGCCCCCGCGCCCATATCCATGGAAAACCTCGCCAGTAGCGTGAGCGCCGCCGCGTCCGGGGCGGCGGCCGGCGAGTTTTTCCGCTATACGATTGAAAATCCCGTGAACCTTCCCCGCGGAAAGTCGGCGATGATTCCTCTTCTGAATGAGGAAATCGAAGGCGAAAAACTGTCCATCTACAACGAGTCCGTCCACGCGCGGCATCCCATGAACGGTCTTTTCCTGAAAAACACGTCGGCCCTTAATCTGATGGGCGGGCCAATAACCGTATACGAAGATGAAATCTACGCCGGGGATGCCCGCATGGAAAACCTCGCGCCCGGAGCGCAACGGCTGATAAGTTATTCCCTTGATCTCTCTACGGAAATTATAAGTAAAAGCGCGAGCCAGCCGGAAGTCATAAGCAGCCTGCGCCTGAACCGCGGCGTTTTGTTGGTTACGCGGATGCTCCGCAAGGAACGCGAATACAACCTGATTAACCGCGGCGAAGGTTCCCGCACAGTGCTGATAGAGCATCCGGCTTCGGCGGACTGGAAACTCGTGGAACCTTCCTCCGCTGTCGAAGAAACGGGCAGCCTGTACCGCTTCCGCGTGGAACGGGGAGCGCAGCGGGATTCCCGGACGCTTGTACGCGTTGTTGAGGAACGCGTTCTGGAACAAAGCATAGGCCTGTCAAATCTGGCGGATCATCTGATCCTTTTCTATAGAAATCAGCAGAGCGCAAGTCCAGCCGTCCGTTCAGCATTGGAAAAGCTGGCGGCGATGAAAAACGAACTTGCCGATATTACGCGATCGTGGCAGGCAGCCCAAAACCAGGTGAACGCGATTCACCAGGAGCAGGAGCGCATCCGCGCAAATATGGACAGCCTGGACAGAACATCTTCGCTCTACCAGCGTTATGCCGAAATCCTCAGCGGGCAGGAAAATACGCTTGCCTCCTGCTCGCAGACAATGGATAATCTAAAAAAGCAGGAAACAGAAAAAAGAAAAGCCATTGACGATTTTCTCGCCAGTCTCGATGTGAAATAGGGCACATTTTTTTATTTCGCGCGCCTTCGCGCGCGAAATAAAAAAACCGGGCTTTCCGCTCCAAGTCCTCGGAAAGCGCCGATGCGCTTTCCTGTGGGCTTTCCGCTACAATCCCTTGTGCCGCGCAGCGGCAGCGAAAAATTGCGAAGCAATTTTCCGGCCAGCCCCCCTTGCGCGCGCGCAGCGCCTAACATAAGGCCGTAAAAGTAATCCCGCACCATTGCGTATGCTTCGCCTACGCAATGGTGCGGCCCGCCCCGCACGGATTTTTGCTGCGCAAAAATCCGCGGACGGTACGCCCCGCACAGCGCGTTACGCGCTGTGCGCGTATTGATCACCACCGGCTGCCGCCACCACACGTACAACCCGCCCGTACCAGGGACGGAGATACGCCCATGAGAAATTTTTTAGCTGCTAAAGGCTGATAGGGGGATGACAAAACAGAATTAACGTCTTATATTTAGGATAATTTCAGGAGGCGGCCGCGGCAGGCTTTGAAGCTCTTAAAAAAGCCGGATGGCTGCGTTATCTTTAAAAAGAGGAGGGCCGAATGTCAGATTTCCAGATTGTCTCTGTTGAAAAGAAAAAATTCATTGGCATTGGAAAGCTCATGTTCAGGAACACGTCTGATGTAACATGGCATATACCGCATTTGCATTTTCTTGTTGACAACCCGCAAAGCGGCTATTACGAATCCACCTGTCTTGAGTTTGGCCTTGTCTCTTCAGGCGTTACCCCGGAGGAAGCTATTGAGCGGCTCGTCATGCAAACCCGGTTCTTCATCGATTCGGTAATGGAAAAAGACAATTATGAACAGTTTATTTCCACAGTAGATAACTTTGCTATGTGCGGCTACTGGCGGGCATACAGGAAGATTGAGTTCTCGCTCGCGGAAACTGGCAAGGACCTCAGTTCTTCCATCGACAAACAGATCGAAACAGCCGTCAGGTCTATCATAAAGAAGAAAATTGATCGCGCTCTGGACGAACTGGCAAACGCGCATGCGCGGGAAATCATTGCCGAAGCAAAAAGGATGGTTCAGCTTTCATCCAGCTTTGACTTTCAATACACATCCCTGGAGGCCGCCTGATTCACCCCCTGCTTGTGGCTGACTGTGTTATTACCGGGCTGGTTAAAATGGGTTTCATCCGCGATACAGAGTGGAGACCCCGGCACCCAGAAGCCGGGAACATGCATATATGCTTTTTACGTGCCGAAACCAATGAGGTGATCTGCTTTGAACTCCTGCGCTCTGACCATGAATATTATTTATCAAAAACGCGCCTTGAAATTATCGCCTATAGCTGCAATATTGATGTTTCCGCCCTGTATGAAAAGTGCGCATCGCAAACTCATTAGACCTGTTCGATAACCTTTTGTTTTTCGAACATCTTCAAGGAAAGCTCTAAAAACTCTCCCGGTTTGTGATTTCCAATTCAGGTAAGAACCTGTTCTACAACTGGAAAATCCCTAGGCCGCGCCAGGGATTCCGGGGGCGCGATAGCGCCCACTACAATCCATACCTATCACGCCCAAACACATGCACGCGGATAGCGTGTGATTTTACCAGCAACACGGGCGAGAGGCTCAAAAAAGTTTGTGCCGTGTACAAAGGCCGAA
>JAISAF010000340.1 GCA_031266855.1 Spirochaetales bacterium | reverse complement strand
TACCTGGACAAGTTTCCACCCTTCCCCGCCCAGAGCAAACGCGAGCATCTCCTGAATTTCCGGATCGTCCTCAATAATAAGTATGCGAGCCTTTGCCACGTTTCCACTCCTGTTCCTTGATCATGCCTTTATTCTTACGCCCATGCATTTATTTTTACGCATAACATTTTACACTATTCAATCTTACACCTAACATTTTCCTGCACTATTCAATATCAGAATTTGGGCGCCTTTTTGGCGCAACGCGCCAAAAACCGGGCTTTCCGCTCCAATTCCTCGGATTTGCCCATGCAAATCCTGTGGGATTCCGGGGGCGCATGAGCGCCCACTACAATCCAATACATATCGGAAAGCGACCGTCTTCGGGCGCATTTCCGCTACAATCCCTGGCGCGCGGCAGCTCAAAACCAACTCCCGGAATTGCCTACGGCAATTCCGGAGGTGCATAATTGCTTCGGCCCTTAACCTGTTATACGACACGGTATTTCCCGGTTCTAGGAAAAACTCTTTACGCATAACATTCTTACACATAATATTTTTACACACGATATATTTCCACATTATACGCTACACACCGACTGTTCGTACACGAAAAGTTTTACGGACAGCTTTATTCGTTTAATTCCTCATGTTTTCCCTCGCACATGTAGATTATGCCTTCGCAGATATTGGTAATATGATCCCCCAGCCGCTCAAGATTGCCGGATACAGCAAGAAGCCGTACCGCCTTCTTGATAAGCTGCGGATGCTCGCGCATAAGATTCAGTACCTCTTCGGTAAGGCTCCTGTGCCCGGCATCAATAACGTCATCCAGGGCCGCGGCCTGTCTGGCAGCCTCGGCATCCTGGTTTAAATACGCGTTTACACAGGCCCGGATCATTTGACAGCCGGTTTCCGCCATACGCTCAAGATGCTCCAGGGAACGGAAAGGCGGCTCGCCGGAAAGTTTTATAACCGTTTTCGCCAGATGCACCGCGTGGTCTCCAACGCGTTCCAGGTTGCTGGTCAGCTTAAAAATCGTAACCATTTCGCGCAAGTCCCGCGCCACGGGCTGCTGGGTGGCGATAACCTTGGCGGTCTCATCCTCGATCTTCAACTGCATGGCGTTTACCATCGCATCATCAGCGCAGACTTCCTTTGCCAGTTCCGTATCATTCGCGCGCAGGGCGCTCAGGGCCTTTCCCAAATCCTCCTCAACGCGGGCAGCCATAGCAAGAATATCATGCCGCAGCCGGTTCAGTTCTTCCAGAAAAATCAGCCGTGTATTCATCAGCCGAACCTCCCTGAGATATAGTCCTCGGTACGCTTATCCGCGGGATCGGTAAACACCTCCCTGGTATCGCCGAACTCTATCAGCTCCCCAAGAAGGAAAAACGCCGTCCTGCCGCTAACCCGCGAGGCCTGATGCATAGCGTGGGTAACGATAACGATACTATAATCCTTTTTCAATTCCCCGATAAGTTCTTCAATCCTTCCCGTGGCTATGGGATCAAGGGCGCTGGTAGGCTCGTCCATCAGAATAATTTCCGGCTCCATAGCGATACTCCGGGCAATGCACAGCCGCTGCTGCTGGCCGCCGGAAAGACTTAAAGCGGATTTTTTCAGCCGGTCCTTAACCTCATCCCACAGCGCCGCCTTGATAAGAGAACTCTCAACCAGTTCGGCAAGCCTGCGTTTATCGCGAAGCCCCTGCATGCGTTTCCCATACGCCACATTGTCAAAAACACTCATGGCAAAGGGATTGGGTTTCTGGAACACCATGCCCACGCGGCTGCGTAGCTGCGTAACATCCATTGAACCATAAATATCCTCGCCGTCCAGCATAACCGTCCCCGATATCCGGCAGGAGGGGATAAGATCGTTCATCCGGTTCAGCACACGGATAAAAGTCGATTTCCCGCAGCCGGAAGGCCCGATAAGGGCAATAACCTCATGAGGGGCCAAAGAAAAATCTATATTCTTCAGGGCCAGAAAATCCCCATAGTAAAGATCAAGGCCGCGCACATCCAGCTTGCTGGCATGCGCATCCGCTTTACCGCCGCGCGTATCCGGCGGGCTGGCATGCCCGGCGGGCTTGCCGCTACTGGTATATACCTCCGGCTGGCTGGTATGCGCATCCGGTTTGCCGCCGCGTATATCCGGCTGGCTGGTGTGTTCAGCGGGTTTGCCGCCGCCCATAATCCGCGCGGCTATATTATCCTGATTCATGAAATATCCCCCTGTTTCTTCTTCAAGTTTCCCGTAACGATTTTTGTAAGGGTATTGATAATCATAACCACAATGACAAGCACCCCAGCCGTGGCAAACGCAATACCGAAATCATCGGGATTCACCGCCTCGTTAGTTAAATAGTACAAATGAATAGTCAGCGTCCTGCCGGACTCGAAAATCGTTTTTGGTATATTCCGGTTCAAGCCCACGGTTAAAAGCACCGGCGCGGACTCCCCCACTACCCTGCCGATAGCGAGTATCGCCGAGGTAACAATCCCCCGCATCGCCGAAGGAAGAACAACATGAAAAATGCTCTGGGATTTCGTCGCCCCCAGGGACAGGGAACCCTCCCGATAGGTACCGGGAACGGATTTCAGGGATTCCTCGGTAGTACGGATAATCACCGGCAGAATCATAATACTTAGCGTAAAAGCCCCCGCGATGATGGACTGTCCAAAACCCAGAAACCTGCAAAACACAAGAAGCCCGAACAGGCCAAAAATAATCGATGGAATTCCCGCCAGGGTTTCTATTGTCAGGCGCAGCAGCCGCACAAGCCGCGAATTGTCTGAATACTCAGCAAGAAAAACAGCGCTGCCGATTCCCACCGGCAGGGATATGGCAACAGAAACCAGCACCACATACACTGTCGTAATCACCATCGGCAAAACGCCTCCTTCCGCCGCGGAACGGAAAATAAACGACAGACTAAGAAAACCGGATGCCTGCCGGAATATATAAACCAGGATATACACAAGAACGGCAATAACCCCGCCAAGGCTCAGCGCCATAAGGCCATACAAAAGCCTGTCCATGCACGCCCGTTTTGTTACAGCAATTCTCCGTTTCAAAAAACTATCCTCCAAAATCAGGAAAAACTTCTGGACTGCGGCAGCCGGTTGGTGATAAAGACGTGCACAGCGATAACGCGCTGTGCCTGGTGACAGAGCACGCAATTTTGTTCCGACAAAATTGCGACCGCCGGGTTAGAGCTACAGAATTGCTGAACAGCAATTCTGTGCCCCCGAAATTGCATACGCAATTTCGGGGATTGTTTCTGAGCTGCCGCCGCGCAAGGGATTGAAGCGGAAAGCCCACAGGATTTGCATAAGCAAATCCGAGGACTTGGAGCGGAAAGCCCGGTTTTTTTGCGACGTTAGTCGCAAAAGAATGCGCCAAAATTCTGAATTACAAATGAATTTTTGAATTTGCTCGAAATTAAAAATTGCCAATTTTGTCATGCCTCTTCTCCCCGCCGGCGCAGCCACAGAATAACGCCGTTAAGAACCAGAATCATAACAAAAAGCACAACGCCAATAGAAAAAAGCATCTCGCTGTGCCGTCCCGACGCGTAGCCCATCTCCATAGCGATAGTGGCGGTCAGGGTTCGCACGCTCTCCAAAGGACTGAAAGCAAGCTGCGGGGAATTCCCGGCCACCAGAATTACCGCCATCGTTTCGCCTACCGCGCGGGAAATTCCCAGAATGATTCCCGCGATGACCCCCGAATGAGCGTGAAAAAGCGTTACGTGCCATGCGGTCTGCATCCTGCTTGCACCTAACGAAAGACTCGCCTCCTTGAGCGAAACCGGAACAGCGCGCAGGGATGTTTCAGCAATGGTAATAACCGTCGGAAGTATCATCAAAGAAAGAACAATCATCGCCGAAAACAGGGTGTTTCCCGCGGGTATCCCAAAAATATTTTTTACCGCGGGGACTATCACCATCAAACCGAAAAACCCATAAACCACCGAAGGGATTCCCGCCAAAAGTTCTATAGCGCCCCGCGCGAAAGCAGCCGGCCGGTCAGAAAGAAATTCCGCCATAAAAAGAGCGCATAACAGAGCCGCGGGTACGCCCAAAAGAATAGCGCCGAAACTTGCCAGAACCGTCCCGGCAATCATAGGGAAAATGCCAAATACCTTATCCCGCACAGGCAGCCACCGCATGCCCCCAAGAAACTTCCCCGGACTATACGGCGGCTCAGGAAGAATAATATGAATCTGCCGATCCA
>JAISAF010000354.1 GCA_031266855.1 Spirochaetales bacterium | reverse complement strand
TACATCATAATTCCCTATATTTTCCGCCAATTCTTTTGGTGAAACCTCATAATTATTTTTATGATTTATGTCGGCTCCCTTCTCCAATAATGTTTTTATATAATATTCATAATTATTTTTATCTTTATTATAATTCATAAAAGCATCAAATATTATATTATTGTCATTTATCAGGCTGTTGAAAAAGTCTATTCCAAATAATTTTCGGTGTTCTTTGTCAAAACACAGATTATGTAAGTCCTTATCCGATAAAGAATTGCTAAACATGACATTTGCAAAAAATATCGAAATTGATTAATTAAACAACCTGCTAATGAATATTTCAACAGCCTGTTATATCCGTCGAATTTACATCAGCCAATTTTCCAAATATTCAAATACATTTCTATTATTTATTATTACAGACAATTGTAAATATGTCCTTTGAAATTCCCCGGTTTTTTGTTTTGTATTTATATCCAATCCCATACCCAATAATACCGTCCATTATTTTATCAAAATCCATTTTTATATACATTTTTTGCATAATTCCTTTTATTATCATAAAATACCTCCATTAGATATTATGCATTATGACTTTCATTATGTCAATATTTTTTATGCGCCGCATAGGTGCAGCGAATTTTTTTGAAAAATTATGGCGCATAACTCGCTTTTCTACTTAGCGGTAAATTTTTCTTTGCGGTACAGTATAATCATCCCTTTTAAAATTGCGGGTCAAGTTTAGCCGCTGGGCGGCGCAAGGGATTGCAGCGGAAAGCCCACAGGATTTGCATGAGCAAATCCGAGGACTTGGAGCGGAAAGCCCGGTTCCGTGGCCGCGTGAGCGGCCACGGGATGCGCCCAAAACAAAACAGCTTTTATTCTTCGGGCGTCTGCTTATCCCGCAGAGCGATCGCTTTTTCGTAGGCCGCAAGATATTCGCCCGCGGACTTTTTCCATGAAAAGCGTTTTTTCATGCCTTGTTCGCGCAGGGTTCGGATTGCGGTTTTATTGTTTCTGAAAAGATCCGTGGCCCGTTTAATTGCGTTATAAATATTTTCCGCTGTAACTGTATCTATAATGATGCCGGTTCCTTTGCCTGTTTGTTCGTTGTAGTCCTCTACCGTGTCGGCAAGGCCGCCGGTATTGCTTACAATTGGGATAGCGCCGTAGCGCAGGGAGTAGAGCTGGTTCAGGCCGCAGGGTTCAAAGATGCTGGGCATAAGGAAGAAGTCGCAGCCGGCTTCTATAAGGTGGGCAAGCTGGGTGTTGAACTGGAGGATAACTTTGAGGTTGGGCAGTTTCCACGCGAGCCGGGCCAGTTCCTGTTCGTAGGCCGCGTCTCCGGTTCCCAGGATAATTATCTGTACGCCAAGTTCACGGCAGATGGCAGCGAGATCCCCGCGGCTGTAGGAGAGCAGGACGCCGTAGCCTTTTTGTTCCACAATGCGGCCGATCATGCCGATGAGGGGCGCGTCCTGATTTGCTGGTAAAGAGACTTCGCTTCTCAGGCGGTTTTTCAGTTTTTCTTTTTCGTCGAGTGTTTTTTCGGAAAAGTGATAGGGCAGGAATGGATCCTGGCTAGGATCCCACAGCGAATAGTCGATGCCATTGAGAATGCCGGAAAAACATTTGCCGCGTTCACGCAGCAGGCCGTCCATGCCGTTGCCTTTTTCCGGTGTCAGTATTTCCCGCGCGTAGCCGGGCGAAACGGTTGTGAGCATATCGGCGTTCTTGATGCCGGCCTTGAGCAGATTTATTTTATTATAAAACTCGAAGCCGGAGCTGTAAAAATGCTCCCATGACAGGCCGATGGCGTTCATATCGTCTTTGTGGTAGACGCCCTGATAGCCCGCGTTGTGCAGCGTAAAAACCGCGGCGGTTTTGGAAAACTCCGTGTGATTTTCCAGGGTTTTCAGGTACACATTGCACAGGGCGGCGGGCCAGTCGTGGCTATGGATAATGTCGGGAATCCAGCCTATCATGCGGCAAAGCTGAAAAGCCCCTCTGCACAGGAGGGCAAAGCGGGCCACGTTATCGGCGAAGCCTTCGCCTCCGCGGGGGCCGTATATTCCGTCCCTGCCGTAATAGCCTTCATGTTCCAGAAAATACACAGGAACGGCGCAGCCCGGCAGTCTTCCCTCATACACGCCTGTCCATTCCTCGTGCGTACCAAGGGGCACGCCCAGGGGAGAGGGATACTTCTTTAGGTTTTCCCTGACAAGGTCAACCGAATAATACCGGGGTAAAATGATCCGTACATCGCAGCCCTGGCGCAGCAGTTCTGTAGACAGCGCGGATACCGCTTCCCCCAGTCCTCCTACCTTCGCGAATGGTTCTGCCTCGCTGGCAACCATGAGAATTTTCTTCATATATTAAAAATAACTTATTCTATAGTTTTCCGCAATCCTGAAACCCAGACCGGCGTAAAGCCGGAGGGCGGGCAGATTGTGTTTTTTGACAAAAAGACAGGCTGTTTTTCCGTCCGCGAAGATATGCCCCAAAAGCCGCCTCATCAGAAAGCGGGCAACCCGTTTGTTCCGAAAATCGGGGCGGGTATACACCCCGCCTATCTGGTCGCTGGTAAAACCGCGGGCATTTGTCCCTCCCTTTACAATAAGTTCCCCGGCGTAAAATCCCAGGTAAATAAGCTGGGTTTTCAAATTGAGTTTCAGCTCGTCCCGCATTTTTGCGCTGTCAAACTCCTCTTCCTGGAAAAGGATTTCCTCCTTTTCGTAAGCCTCCTGCAAGGGAAGGATGGCATTGAAATCCGCGGGTTTGGCCCTGCGGATTTCAAGATAAGGAAACTCCACGCGGCGGAGGAGGGGCGTCTCCTGGGGAAGATCGCCGCGTACCATAAGGTAATAATCAACAGAAATAAGGGGCTGGGCGCCCACCCAGGCGGTAAAGACTTCTATACTTGTCTTCAAACCAGGCAAAACGGAAATCCGGCCTCCCGCCTGCTGAAAAATCTCCCGTACGGCTTCCGCCTCGCGGGAATCCTCTAGAGGAATACCAGGGAAATAGGGAATAACAATGCCGCTTTTCGCCATATACAGAACCTGAGCGGCGCGCCCGTTTTCCCTGCGCACAGCTATCCGGGCCCTGCCCGAAGCGGGAAGCCTGTACGCGCCGCTGGAAAGAAGCCGGCCCGTCAGGGAAACGCATTCCCATTCCCGCCGGCAAAGAAGAGCGCGGATTGCCGGAAGATCGCTTTTTTCCGCGAATGACCAGTTCATTTTTCCGGTTTCAGCGGCGGCGCGTCCCCCACCGGCAACACGCCCCCGGCTGGCAACGCGCCTCCGGTCGGCGGCGCGCCCTCCGCCGGCAGTACGCCCCCAACCGGCAGCACGCCCTCCGCGGTATAGTCTCCCCTCAGCACCGCGAACCCAGCCTTGAAGGAGTCCACACTCCAGCTATAAGCCGCGATTGCGGCATCCACCCAGGAAAGCTCCGAAAGATAAACAGGAGTCAGAATGGAAAAAACAATAACCCTGCCCCGGAAATCCTTGAAATCCCGAAGAGCCTTGAGGACCTCCAGACTATTCGGATTGGAAAGGCAGAATATAACAATATCGTAGTCACGGGCCTTGCGCCGGAACGCTTCGCGGTCTTCCGCGCGTGAAGAATAAAACGGCTCGTACGGAAAAAAGAACTCGCCAGAGCGCGGATACCGCTGCCTGCCGTAATTCAAAAAAGCCCGGTGCTGCCCCGCCAGAAGCACTCTCTGCGTCCCCTCCGGAACAAAAGGCAGAATGCCGTCTGCGTTCCTGACAAGCGTTATACTCCGCGCCGCCTGATCAAGAAAAAACCGCCTGCTCTCCTCACTGGGAATAGCGCCTATCGCGTTCCTGTCCGGCGTAAAAATTCCACCCGGTTTTTTCAGGTATTTCAGTTTGATACGCAGAATGCGCCCCACCGCCTCCCTGATATGGACGCGGAAAGCCCCGTCATCCTGATAGCGGCGCAGAACCGCCCTCCAGATAGCGTCATTCGCTCCCGGCGTCTGGGACAGCATAATCATATCGCTCCCCGCCGCAAGCGCCTCCACGCAAATCCCGGAAAACGGCAAACCGCCCCAGCGCGCGCCGCTCATATACAAGTCATCGGTAATCAGGATACCCTCAAACCCAAGCCTGCCACGCAGAAGATCCCGCGCGAAAAACGGACTTAAAGAAGCCGGCCGCGTATCCCCGCTTATCACAGGAAAACTCAAATGCCCGGAAAGAATCGCCGGAATATCCTCGGCAATAAGAAGACGGTACGGCAGAAGGTCCTGATTCCACAACGTATCAAAATCGGCGCTAATCTCCGGCATCCTGCCGTGGGAATCCCCCTCCGCGCCCCCATGCCCCGGATAGTGCTTTGCCGTACTGATAATGCCAGCCCGCGCCAGACCCTTGTAAAAAGCAACAGAAAGACTGCCAGTCAGCCGCGCGTCCGAAGAAAACGAACGCGGCCCAATAACATGAGCCAGAGGATTCGTATACACATCCACCGCCGGAGCGAAATTCATATTAACACCAACAGCGCTGATCTCCTGCCCAATATAGAAACCACTCATATACGCGTCATAAGGCCTGCCACTCGCGCCAATCGCGAGATTCCCCGGCGTCACCGAAGTATCGCCCTTGATATGCCGCACCCAGCCCCCCTCCTGATCAGTCGCAACAAAAAGAGGAATCCCATGCCTCGTGTTATACGCAGCCCCCTGCATCAGCGCCACACTGTCCGCAAGAGTATACAGATTCTCCGCGTTCCAGCCGAAGATTTTCACCCCCCCGATATTACGCTCCCGCAGCCACTCCATAAGCTGCGGCGTAGGCCGCTCACTCTGGTAACCCACCAGAAACACCTGCCCAAGAATCTCCTCGTCGCTCATCGCCCCCAGAAGTTCCCCCACAATCTCTTCAGGCGGCGCCTCCCTCCAAAAAAGCGGCGGCTCCCCCGCGCAAAGAAAATGAGAAATAAATAAAAACAAACACACGCTAAAATTACGCCGCATAATTTTCCCCTGACACCCCGTGAAGATACCATACTTTCACGAAACGGCGCAAGGAATTTTTTGGGCGCCTTTTTTTGCCCGCAGCCGGGCAAAAAAACCGGGCTTTCCGCTCCAAGTCCTCGGATTTGCTCATGCAAATCCTGCGGGCTTTCCGCTACAATCCCTGGCGCGGCATACTTTGAAAAAGAATTCACCGCGAAGCCGAAGAAGTCAAAAGAAAAACTCCACCCGTCGCATACATTTTTTTGCCCGGCAAAAAATGTATAGCGTATAACGCCAGCCGTCGGGCGGAATGGCTATCCGCCGTTAATCATCAGACACAACCCATTTGTACCCGGCGCCGGGGATGGCGGTACGCATGGAGGTGGGATTCGAAATTGCCAGATTCCATCCCTGTTTTAAAATCAGATTTGCAACAAAGATACCCTCTTCGTCGCCGCCTGTTCCCTGTATGACGGCGTCTCTATCCGCGTATATATACTTTACTTCATTTGTTCCATCTGTCTTGTTTAACATAAACGAGGTAGAGTCAACATCCAAACCGCCCATATAAAAAGTCTGTACATCAGAAGGATTTGCCGTAAATCCCATCGTTTGCAACCATAACGGATCAACTTCTCCCCAGTAAGTAAAGCGGGGCAGTTCCAGGGTAAGTTTTCCAGAGCTGATACTGCTGAGAGTCTTAACCCCGGTATTAAAGCTGGAACTGTCAGTATGGGGTTCCACATTGTTCGTTGAATTGTAGGGATCGCCATCTGCATCGTATACCTGCTCTACCGTCGCCAGCGGTACCTGCGCATCATCCCCCAGACTGGCTTCCTCCGCGTTGGGCAGGGACGGGCCGTCGTCATCGTCGCTGGAACTACAGCTCCAGAAAGCGCATAACACTATCAAAGCCGCGATAACGGCAAAAAACACTGTATAATTTTTTTTCATTTCACATAACTCCTCGATCAGGCGGCCCGGTTTCTGAAAAAAACGCGGGGCCGCGCATATCTTTTTTGAAAAGCTCCGCCCCGGCATGCCAACGGCATTCCTTTTTTTATTGAGACAAAGCGTAATTTTTTTTACGGAAAAGAAACTAAAAAGA
>JAISAF010000296.1 GCA_031266855.1 Spirochaetales bacterium | reverse complement strand
CCCCGGAATCCCTTGCGCCGCCCCAGCGGCAGCGCGGGCCATTTACCCCGCGTTATACGCACGGAATTGCCTCACGGCAATTCCGGGGCCTGATTCCAATGCTGCAAGCGTAACAGTTTGTTGTTAGCGTGGTGGCGGTGAGCCGGTGGTGTACAGCGCGTAACGCGCTGTGCATGGTGGCACATCACGCAATTTTGGGACAAAATTGCGGCCGCCAGGTTGTGGGAACTGGTTCTGAGCTGCCACTCGCGCAAGGGGCTGGTCGCGAATTTGCATTCGCAAATTCGCTGCTCGCCCATGCATCCTGGATAGGAGCGGAAAGCCCACAGGAAAGCGCATCGGCGCTTTCCGAGGACTTGGAGCGGATAGCCCGGTTTTTTTGGGCGTGCGGAGCACGTCCAAAAAAATGCGCCCAAAAACAGCAGGGACGGGAACTACTGTTTTTCGAATACCTGGGCGCTGTTTTTCAGGGTAAGCTGTCTGCCGCTGATTTCACAGGGGACAAAGGTGACCCATGTTTCTCCTACAATGCCGAAGCGCGTGTCATCCTGGGGAGAGTAGGTTAAGGGTACGGTTTTTACTGGCTGGCCGTCCGGCGCGTAGGCGGTAAAGGTTCCTGTGCCTTCGGGATTAAAGAGCAGTACCTGGGTGGAAGAATCCCCGGCTTCGTATTTCCATGTTCCTGTCAGGTTGCTGGATTCCGGCGCCGCGCTTCCGCCGGTGGAAGAACAGCTAACAGAAAACGCCGCTATTAAAATAAATATACAGGGCATTCTATTTTTCATACTGATTGTTTCCCCCACTCTTTTATTGTAGTATCGATCAACTTGATCTGCAAGCAAAGGAGGCCGAAAATAATAGTATGTGTGGAATTATCGGCTATTGCGGCCCGCGGGCGGCTGGGGAAGTGCTGCTGGATGGTTTGAAACGGCTTGAATACCGGGGTTACGATTCGGCGGGAATTTGTGTGGGGTTTGATAACGCGCTGACGGTTGTGAAGAGTACGGGGAAGATCGCCCATTTGCGCGGGATCGTGCCTGCGGCGCTTCCTGGAACCTATGGAATTGGTCATACCCGCTGGGCAACTCACGGGGTTGTAAACGATGTAAACGCCCATCCTCACACGAACCAGGCTGGAGATATAGCGATTGTGCATAATGGCATTATTGAAAACTTTAGTGTTTTAAAGGAAAAACTGATTTCGGAAGGTCATGTATTCCGTTCGCAGACTGACAGCGAAGTCATTGCTCACCTTCTTTCGGATTTTTATGAGGGCGATCTGGAAGCGGCTCTCAAGGCCGTCCTGCATCTTTTACAGGGAACGTATGGGATTATCTGTGTTCACGCACAGGAACCGAACCGTCTTGTGGGCGCCAGAAACGGGTCTCCTTTGGTGCTGGCGGTGGGGCAGAATGAGATGTTTCTGGCTTCCGATGTGATGGCGACCCTGGCTCATACGAAACAGGTGGTGTATCTGGAAGACGGGGAAGTGGTAAGTATTACCAATGATGCTTATCATATTTCCGAATTGCGGGGGGACAAACCCATTAGCAAAAAAGTCGAGATAATAAGCTGGGAACTGGAAAATATCGAAAAGCAGGGTCATTCTCATTTCATGGAAAAGGAAATTTTTGAACAGCCTGAATCAATTCTGCGTGCTATACAGGGAAGGCTTGATCCGGAAAACGCCACGGCTCATTTGGGCGGATTGAATATGAGTAATACCGAATTGCGGGATATCGAAAGGGTAAAAATTGTGGCCGCGGGGACATCTTTCCACGCGGGGCTTGTGGCTTCCTATCTTATGGAATCGGTGGCTCAGATTCCCTGTACGGCGGAACTTGCTTCGGAATTGCGTTACAGGAATCCTATTGTAGAGCGTAACAGCCTGTATTTTGCTGTATCCCAGTCCGGGGAAACCATTGACACCCTTTCCGCTATGCGGGAATTGAAGAGAAAGGGCGCGCGGGTTCTGGGGATTTGTAATGTGATAGGTTCTTCAATCGCGCGTGAAGCGGGCGCGGGGGTGTATATCCATTCAGGGCCGGAAATAGCCGTTGCTTCGACCAAGGCTTTTACCAGCCAGCTCGCGGCTTTCTACCTGTTTACTCTGCTTATTTCGCGGATGCACAATATGTCCTTTGAAGCTGGCAGGGGCTTCATACAGAATCTTTCCTCCCTGCCGGATCTGGTACGGCAGGGCTTTGAGCAGCAGAACCATATCCGCGCCCTTGCGGAAAAATACAGCCACTACCGGGATTTCCTTTTCCTTGGCAGAGGGCTGAACTATCCGGTTGCTCTGGAAGGCGCTCTCAAACTCAAGGAAATTTCCTATATCCACGCGGAAGGTTACAGCGCCGCGGAAATCAAGCATGGCCCTATAGCCCTTATCAATGACGAGACGCCTAGTATTTTTCTTGTTCCTGGCGACAGTCTGCGGGAAAAGGTTATTTCCAATATGAAGGAAGTCAAAGCCCGCAGGGGAAAGGTAATTGCCCTGTGTGTGGCGGATGACGAAGAAGTAAAAAATACTGCCGATGATATTATTACAATACCCAAGGCGGGCGAAATGATGTACCCGTTCCTAATGGTTGTGCCGCTTCAGCTCTTTGCCTATTATACCGCGCTTAAACTTGGCCGGGACGTTGACCAGCCCCGTAACCTTGCGAAAAGCGTTACTGTAGAGTGAGGATTGCCGTATGAAAAAATTTCAAATCGTTCTGGCGGCCTGTGCCGTCCTTGTATGGGGGGGCGTTCTGGAAGCTCAGGATTTGTCTCAGGATTTATCGATAAGTACCAGCGATATCCGCATCGATCTTGACTCCATGCCCGGTTACCACCTGAAGATACGCAAAAAGCCGGGAATCGCGTCCGTCATGCTGACGGAATCTACTGAAAGCCAAACACGCAGGCCCGCGACTTACGCCTACCAGACTTCCGTTTACAACCGCATCAACGGAAATGAAAAACGCGTCCTGGACGGTAAAGAGCTTCCGCCGGGAAACAGATATTTTCTTATAGACTCCACCCCGGAACCCGACCCGGATTTCGGCGAGGCTTTTCATATTTTTATTCCCTATGTAATGGAATATGGGTATCCCTGGGGCCGGCATGGGGAAGTGCAGGTTCTTGATGGAACCTACCTGAGTATCCGGGCCTTTTCCAAGCCCTATGCGGATTATACCGGCGCTTTCCAGGATAACCCCTTTACGTTGCGTATCATCCAGCGGCCCCTTGAAGGCGTGAAAATAGACAATATTATGCCTGCCGCGGCTGAATCCTACAGGGGAATCGCCGAAGAAGGCGAGGCTTTGGAATCGCCGGGGCAGAAGGATATGATCGACAAAATCGCATACATCTTCGATAAACAGGGAGCCAAGGCCCTTGACTTTGTCCTGGTTCTGGACACAACCCAGAGCATGCACGACGATATCCCCTATCTGCGGGATCTCCTTGTTCCCATGATACGCGGATATGTGGGCCGTTTTGAAAGTTTCCGGGCAGGGCTGACTGTATATCGCGATTACAACGAAGAGTACCTGAACAGGGTTTTTCCCTTTACGGAGGATCTTGCTCTGTTTCAAAGACTCATAAACGGCGTGCGGATCGCGGGAGGCCGGGATATTCCCGAAGCGGTGCATGAAGCTCTGGACGCGGCAATCCGCGGCTATGACTGGCAGGCGGAAAACAGAATCATCGTTCTTATCGGTGACGCGCCGCCCCATCCCCGGCCCAGGGGAAGAGTAACAGAAGAAAGCGTCAAGCTCGCCGCGAAGGAAAAGAATATAAAGCTGTATACGATTATTCTGCCGCAGTAGGGGAGTAAAAAAACCAGGCTTGTCCGATAGCGTTCCGGCTGTTTACGTCGTTGTGGCGGCCCTGATAGGGGCCGCAAAAATGCGGGTGGAATGGAGCGTAGCGGAATGACTCAAGGCAAACCTCCGCCCAAGCCGCCGTAAGGCGGCGAAGCGGAAACAGCCTGCTTTATGCACGGTGCTTTTTGCGTTCCATTATTTCATCTTTC
>JAISAF010000263.1 GCA_031266855.1 Spirochaetales bacterium | reverse complement strand
AAGCGATTTTGCGCTGCCGCTGTGCGTGCGCAAGGGATTGGAGGGATGCGAAGCAGCCACAGCGCGGAGCGCTGTGGCCGTAGCGATAGCGGAGTCCCGGAAAGCCCGGTTTTTTGCGGCTGTGCCGCAGAAAATGCGCCCAGATTCTGATATTGAAGTGAAGTTATAAAGATTTTGAACAGGCGCTTATCGCCTTTTAAGACAAGGGTCTGGAAGAAATTTTAACTAAAAGGTCAAAAAAGTCTAATAAGTCCCGGTACAAACTCGTCTTCTCTCCTTTCTTTCTTTGCTTCTTCGCCCTTGCCCGTCTTCGCCCTTGCCAGTCTTCGGCTTCGCGGTGATTTTCTCCTTCAAAGCATACTGCTTTTAGAGGAATTTTAACGCTGAGAAAACCGCGGTTCCCCTTGCACTGGCATGAAAGGACATACTACAATAAAAGTCAGTCCTGTGCGGATTTTTATAGTAAGGAGTTGAAATTGAAAAAATTGTATAGAATTCTGGCGGCATCCGTCATGCTGTGTGTTCTTCTTGCGGGTTGTGGAAAAACTGATGAAGTGACGGACCGGAAATTTGTTTCACTGCAATACCGGGGAACGCTTTCCGATGGAAGCCAGTTCGATGCCTCCGAAGAGGGAAGGCCGCTTGAGTTTATTTACGGTATGGGAATGATGATTCCTGGTTTTGAAAAAGGGATAGCGGGCATGCATGTGGGGGAGGAGAGAACCTTTTCTATAAAGGCGGAAGATGCCTACGGTCCCTACAATGAGGAACTGATTGTTCCGGTTCCCAAAACAAGCATGCCATCCGAAATTGAAATCGAAGTTGGCATGCGGTTTATGCTACAGACTATCTACGGCCCCAGGCCCGTCGTTGTCAAGGCTGTCAGCGATACGGAAATTTTTCTTGATTACAACGCCCCCCTGGCGGGCCAGGACCTGACCTTTTATATAAAAATCCTCGATATCCACGATCCCACCGAAGAGGAACTACAGCCCTTTCAGGATATCCGCGAAGACGGCTCCTCCGCCGAAGACGATACGCCTTGAAGAAAGAATTTCACCACGAAGCCGGAAAAGTTAAAAAAAAGATCTAAAGAGCAAAAGCTTATCTGGATTTTTCGACTTTGTGGTTAAAATTTCTTCTATAACCCTATCGTTTCCTGCCTTGCCGCGTGCATAGGTAATGAAGAAGCGTTTGACCGCGTTTCCGGCCCCTATCGTATTAGGGAGGAAAATGCCGTCATACGGAACTGGAATGGTGAAGTTATCACGATCGACATCGACATTTCCGATCCCCTGCATATCAGACAAACAGGGAAAAGCAATTTGACTGTCGCGTCCGGGACATAGCGGTGCACAAGGGGGATCTCATCGGCTATGACGGTTTTCGGTAGAAGAAACCCGGTGTGGGATGCCCATTCTTTTTCAGCGCGGAAATTTCCGCGCTCCAATGACTTGCCGGACTTCCTGGTACCCTTTGAAATTCCAAGCGATAAGACATAGCTTATACTTATTTGGCTTCCGCGACTTAACGGTTAGATTTCTTTCTGATTTATATCCACTCTTTTAGTGTAATCAGCCACTAGTATTTTTTCTTTGAGTATTTTTCATAATATTTTATTAATTCTTCTTTATTCAATTTTCCAGCGGCAACATTCATGATTTCTTCATATATTATTTCTTCTTTACAATTAAATGTATATCCATTGATGTCTAAAAATACTAACGAACCTGCTAACGCCGCGCGCTTATTTCCGTCAATAAATGGATGATTCTGGCAAATATGAAACGCATAAGCGGCTGCCATTGCGGGAATTGTTTTGTAGAAATATTCTCCCTTAAACCCCGATTGAGGTACATATATTGCGGAATTTAATAAGGTTAAATCCCTGACTCCATATAGGCCGCCATAATTCTTTATTTGATCTTCCACTATGATCAATATTTCTGATAATGTTAAAAAATGTATCATGGTTATTCGCCAAGTTTTTTTAACGCCATTCCATATTTTTTATTAATTCCTTTCAGTGATTCAAGGATATCATTTTCCTGGGTAGCAGTATTTTGCGGAGATAAAATTATATTTTTCCCGTCGGTACTTAATTCAAGAAGTGTTTCGCTGGTTATGTGCAGCATTTCCATTATTGGTTTATCAATGATAAGCGCGGCGCTGTTTCCATGCTGAATTAATTTTTTAAGCATACTAGGTTCTCCTCAAAAATATTACTCCGATTTGCAATCGCATAATAGTCTATACAATTTCAGTATATATTGTATACACATTATGTATATTTGTCAAGAGGGCTATGCGCGTGGTGGCGGCAGCTCAGAATAAGGCCATAAAATTGCCGTGCGGCAATTCTTCCTGCGCGGCGTTTTTGGGCTGGCTGTGTGTACTGAAATCCATTATGCGCAATTTGCTTGGCAAATTGCGCATAACTTGCCGGTCGCACATATGTGCGGCCGGTCGCTGGGCGTGCGCCAGGGATTCCGGGGGCGCGATAGCGCCCACTACAATCCATACCTATCGGAAAGCGACCGTCTTCGGGCGCATTGCAGCGGAAAGCCCGCAGGAAAGCGCATCGGCGCTTTCCGAGGACTTGCAGCGGAAAGCCCGGTTTCCGGCGTGAAACGCCGAAAAGGCGCCATAATGATCAGCAATTCTCAGTTTAGGCTCATATCAAAAACCACTGTTAGGCGGGGCCCGTCAGTGAAGAAAAATGGGGTCTTCTCCCAGAGGGCGCCCTCCCCATTTGTCTTCACTGACACCCGCTACAGATGCATGAGACTAATACAGACTTGCTTTTTTGGGGGGTTACTGGTGGTAAAAACCTCCAAATTGTAAACAATTTGGAGGTTTTCCTGATTTTGAAGGATACTTTTTCTAAACTAAGAATTGCTGCATAATGATCGGACGCTGTAGTATTTTTTGTGTTTTTTGTGATATAATCTTCTGCTTATGAATCCAGCGGAAAAGTCCCTTATTGTTCAGGGTGACGGGAGTCTCCTTCTTGATGTGCATTCGCCGTCATATAATGAGGCGCGCGCGGCTGTGTCGCCTTTTGCGGAACTGGAGAAGTCCCCGGAGCATATTCATACGTACCGGATGAGTCCGCTGTCCCTGTGGAACGCTGCTTCGGCGGGACTTGACGCGGGGGCGATTGTGGAGGCGCTGTCGCGGTTTTCCCGGTATGCTGTGCCGGAAAATGTCGTAGTGAATATCCGTGAAACTTTGTCCCGGTATGGGAAGATCCGTCTTACAGCCGCTGAGTCTTCGGACGGGGATGTTCTGAAACTTGAGATAGCCGACGTGGCGCTTAACACCGAGGTCAGGTCAAATAAAAGGCTTGGAAAATATTTGCGTTTTGAGGATGGCGGGATTTTCGTCGCTTTGACTGACCGGGGAACCATTAAGCAGGAGTTTATCCGCGCGGGTTATCCGGTGGAGGACGAGGCGCCTCTTGCCGAGGGGGAGTCGCTGCCGTTCGCTTTCCGGGAATGTACGGTGAAGGGAAAGGAGTTTTGCGTTAGGGGCTATCAGAAGGAAGCCGCCGCCGCGCTTGTGGCGGACAGGAGGCCGGGGACGGGATTCGGGACAGTGGTGCTTCCCTGTGGTGCGGGGAAAACCATTGTGGGTATGACGGTGATGAGTCTTTTGCAAACGAATACTCTTATTCTTACTACAAATATAGCGGCGGTTCATCAGTGGATTGACGAGCTTTTGGACAAGACGGGTTTGTCCGCCGCGGAGATCGGCGAATACTCCGGGGAGGAAAAAATTATTCGTCCTGTTACGGTCGCCACCTACCAGATTCTTGTGTGGCGTTCCGCGAAGGATGGGGCGTTTCCTCATTTTAAGCTTTTCCGGCAGCGGAGATGGGGGCTTATTATTTATGACGAGGTACACCTCCTGCCCGCGCCTATGTTCCGTGTTACGGCGGAGATTCAGAGCGTCCGCCGGCTGGGCCTTACCGCGACGCTGGTGCGCGAGGATGGCAGGGAGGAGGATGTTTTTTCTCTTGTGGGGCCAAAACGCTATGATGTGCCGTGGAAGGAACTGGAGGCGAAGGGCTGGATCGCGGAGGCGAATTGTGTGGAAATCCGGCTTGATTTACCGGAAGAGCTGAAACTTCCGTATGCTGTGGCGGATAAACGGAATAAATTCCGTATCGCCTGCGAGAATCCCCGGAAGCTCGCCGCTGTCAGGGAAATCTTGAAAAATCACCCGGAGGACCCTACGCTTATTATTGGGCAGTATCTTGACCAGCTTGGGATAATCGCGCAGGAGCTGGGCGCGCCGCTTGTAAGCGGCAAAACTCCCAATGCCGAGCGGGAAAGGATTTATGGCGATTTCAAGGCGGGCCGCGTCAGGATTATCGTTGTATCAAAGGTCGCGAATTTCGCCATAGATTTGCCGGACGCCTCGCTTGCCATCCAGGTGTCGGGATCGTTTGGTTCCCGTCAGGAAGAGGCGCAGCGGCTTGGCCGGATTCTGCGGCCGAAAAAGCGGAATTCCTGGTTTTATTCGATTCTGTCGCGTTATACCACGGAAGAGACCTTTGGCGAGAACAGACAGAAATTCCTTACCGAACAGGGCTACCAGTACCGCATTGAAGTATGGGAGGATTTGTGAAATCCCGCCGCGGGGAGCCGTCCAAAGAGGAGTCCACAGCGAAATCTAAAGAAAAATCTAAAGCAGGATCGGGCGCGGGATTGGGCGCGCAGCAGCGCTGGAAGTCCGCTTTCCTTACCCTGCCCGACGCGGCTTTCTTTGATATTTTACGGAACTATCTTGGTGAGTTCAGGACGCCGTACAACAAGCACGACCTTTTGGAAAATCTGTACCGCTTTCTGCTGGAAGAGGAAACCCAGGAACGCATCATCAGTCTGGTGGACGAAGAGGACGCCCGGCTCCTGAGCGCTATCAGCGTTCTTGATTCACCGGCGCCGGACGATCTGTACCGGCTTTTTGAGGGGGAAATAGGGTATCTCGATTTGCATTACCGGCTTCTTAATCTACAGGACAGGCTTCTTATTTACACCGACAAAAATACCGACAAAAGCCAGGGCGCCGGGGCGCTTGTCTTTACTCCCTTTCTTGAAAAGAAGATTGAAGAGCGGGTCGTGGATCCTGGTCTGCTTTTATCGTGCGCAGCGGTTCATGGAATAAAAATTCCCCCGCCCTGGCCGGGCGATGTGCTGCTTCTGGCTTTTTTTTCCTGTATCCTGGAAGACGGGGATATTCTGAAAACCGATGGCGCCTTGAAAAAGAAAGCGGAAACCATTCTACGGGAAAAGATTCCTCCTCTTTTTGAGGGCGGGGGTTCCCGCGTTATGCTGCTTGCCGGGGCGCTGAAAACCCTGAAACTGCTACGGGAGGAAGAGCGCCTTGAAATTGACCTTGAGGCATGGGAGGAGTTCGCCTCCTTTGCGCCGCGCTTCCGCCTGTGCCTTCTTGCCGCGGCGGCTTTCTGCGATGACTTTTTTGAAGTCTGGAAGGAGGCGCAGTGGCTTGCCTCGTTTCTTGCGTATCTGGAAGCAGGTACAGCCTATACGGCTGGTTCGCTGATACGCCTTGGACGGCTGGTTTCTTCCGAAACGCGGTTTTCGCGCAGAAATGTTTCCTGGCTGGAGCGGCTTGCGGCCTTTGATATCCTTATCCCGCATGGGGAAAACGCTTCTACGGGAACCGCCTTTCTGGTACATCCTCTTTTTCCACAGGGCAGGTCCGCGCCGGAAAAAGCCGCGCTGAAACCGGCCTCACTGGAAGCGGCCACACAGGAACAGGCCGCCGGGAAGGGGCCGCCCCTCATCATCCAGCCGAATTTCGATATCAATATTTGTTCCCATCTGTCTTTGAGAGAGGGGCTTGTCCCCGCCGCCGCCGCCCATCTGGTACGCTATGATGTTTTCTCCCGCTATGAACTTTCAAAGGTTTCGTTTGCCCGCGCCCTTGCGCTGGGCTTTAACGGAAAAACGGTAGAGCGCCGCCTTGCCTCCCTGTGCGGAGGAAAGCTCCCCCAGAATGTGGTTTTCAGCCTGAATGCCTGGGAAAATGAATACACAAGCATCGCCTTCCTTGAAGGAGTCATCATAACGGCAAAGGAAGACCGGCGCCATCTTCTGGAACATCACCGGGAGTTTCAAAAAATGGTTCGGCTCAGTCCGGCTCCCGGCGTGTATGTCATAGCCCGCGAAGAACTGGCCTCCTGCATAAGAATACTGCGCGGCGCCGGTGTTGAAATCCTTCCACAGCTTCGCGGCGCCAGGGATATTCCGCCTTCCGGTTCCGCACAGGGGCGGCGGACGAAACAAGCGGACAGCTCCGGGAATTCTTCCCCCCTAGTCCCCCCCGCTGTGCCCGGTTTGTCCACTGGAGGAATCGTATTTCCGCGGACTTTCCAGCCGCCCGCCCTGCGTTTTCCCCTCCTCGGAAAAACCGCCGCCACGGGCCGGGGAAAAATCCGGCATTCGCCGCCGCGGAGTGTGGAGCGGGAACTTCTCGACACGCTGACGCGGGCAAAACTACCCGAAGATATCGCCGGGGAAATCCGCGAAAGAATCAGGCGTCGGCTCGTCATTTTCCCAAAGCAGATACAGCCGGAACTTGTCCGCGGCGAAAGGACAGAAGCAAAAGGGCTGGACTATATGGGCAAAACCCTGATTATCGAACAGGCCCTGGCAAGCCGCGGCGATTATCTGGAACTGCTCGTACGCAAATCCAACGGCTCCCCCTCCCGAGTACTTGTACGCCCGGCAGTCCTTCGCCGCAGCGGAACCGACCTGATTCTTGAAGGCGAAAGCCTTCCCGGAGGCGGAACTGTCTCGATACCAGTAAAAAAAATCAGCCTCGTCCGCCGGCTGCGCGGCGCGCTTTCAGGATAAGGCCGGGCCATTCCAGGGAATTTTTTTCACGGTTGAGCGCGTTTTTTTGGGCGCGCAAAGCGCGCCCAAAAAAATGCGCCCTGATCTTCTGCGGAATGTGTCCTTGCCGCCTCCGCTTTTTCTGTGGTATACTGGCTGGTATGAAAAATCCTTTTTCTCCTTTTCTGCTGCGGTGGTGGCAGAGGGCGGCGCTGAACAATCTTGTTCTGCAAAAATATTTGAAGGCTGAGGAATATTTTAGGAAAATAGAGGCTGTGCAGCCTAACAGATTCGGCCTGGGGCACAGTCTTGCTCTTGTGTGTCTTGCTCAGGAGCGTTTCGAGGAGGCGGAGAAATATTTTCTGAATGAGCTTGAGCGGTATGGCGAGACGTTTATGCGGTTTAAATCGCTGGGGGACTTGTACTACATCTGGAACAGGCGGGAGCCGTGCAGGGAATATTATGAGAAGGCTCTTCCTTTGTGCGAGCAGGAGGCGGACAGGAGGCAGCTTGCGCACAGGATCGCTTTGTGCGGGAGCGGGGAGTCGTTTGCCAGGGCGATGAAGAGTTTGCGGCTTTTGAAGGATGGCAACAGGAAAATGCAGGAGAAGGATTTCGAGAGCGCATATACGTTATTAAAAGAGTCGGCGGAAACGGATGTCTGTAATTTTCAGGCTTTGAATAATCTGGGCGCCCTGGAGATGAATGTGAAAAAAAATATCGCGGGGGCGGTAAAGTATTTTGAGAAGGCCGCGTATTATACAAGTCTTGTGGGTATCCACGGAAATTTAAAGAAAGCTCGCGAACTGCTTGCGAAGGAGTCGGGGAAATGAGTAAAAACGCGCGTAAGGATTTATCGGATATTTTTCAGGCCGCGCTGCACAGGGTCGATCCGTATTTAATGATTAAAGAAAGAATGTCGGTGAAGAAGAATACTTTGTCTATTAAGACGGATGGCGAAACTCTCGTCTGGGATTTGTCAAAGTACAAACGCGTCCTGGTTCTGGGCGCCGGAAAGGCGACGGCGAAGATGGCGCTTGCTGTTGAGGAAATCCTAGGGGATCGTATTCACGAGGGGCTTATCGCGGTGAAGCCCGGCCATACGGAAAAACTTTCCCGGGTTAAAATGATTATGGCGGGTCATCCTGTTCCCGACGCGGGTTCCGTGGAGGCTGGTACATCAATCGCGAAGCTCTGCGAAGGGGCGGACGCGAAAACTTTGATTTTCAACCTGATTTCTGGCGGGGGTTCGGCGCTCTTAAGTTTTCCCTATGCCTGGGACGACGCGCAAGGTCATCATGCGTTGAGCCTGGAGGACAAACAGGCCACGACCAAGGCGCTTCTGGCTTGTGGCGCGAATATAAAAGAGATTAACTGTATCCGCAAGCATTTGTCCGGCATTAAGGGGGGGCGGCTTGCCCAGCTTTCCCAGCCCGCGGAGTCGGTAAACCTGATTCTTTCCGACGTTGTGGGCGACAGGCTGGATTCCATCGCCTCGGGTCTTGCCGTGCCGGATAATTCCACATATAAGGAAGCCATAAACCTGGTCGAAAAATTCGGCATTGCCTCGAAGCTGCCTGCCGCCGCGTGGCAGGTGTTGCAAATGGGCGCGGAAGGAAAACTGCCGGAAACCCCGAAAAAAGGCGACAAGGCTTTCAAAAAAGTAAAAAACATTCTTATTGGTTCCAACTATGGGGCTTTGCTGGCGGCGCGGCGAAAGGCAAAGGAGCTTGGGTACACAACGCTTGTCCTTTCCTCCGAAGTAACCGGCGAGGCCCGTGAAGCCGCGCGTTTTTATATAGGGATCGCCCGCGATGTGATGAAACACGAACTTGCGCTTAAGAAACCCGCCTGTATTATCGCGGGCGGCGAAACAACTGTTACCCTGCGCGGAACGGGGAAAGGCGGCAGGAATCAGGAAATGGCCCTGTCCTTCCTGTCGGAGATTGAGGCAAACCCGGAAGACTCCGAAGGCATCTGGTTTCTGGCGGCTTCCACGGACGGGAACGACGGCCCCACGGACGCGGCTGGAGCCTTTGCCGATCTTGATGTGCTTGCCGCGGGAAAAAAAGCGGACTTGCGGATTCAGGATTATCTTGCCGCTAACGATTCTTATCATTATTTTGATAAAATAGGGTTCTTATGCAAACCAGGTCCTACAAATACGAATGTCTGTGATGTGCAGATAACGATTATCAGGTAGCGGCAGGTAAGCAGCGGGCAGGTACGCGGCAGGCGGGTGGAAGGAACGGGAATATGCGGGAAGGGATACATATAAAAGACATGGTGGTAATGCTCCTGTCTTTTTCAAAAATCGGTACGTTTACTATCGGCGGCGGACTTGCCATGCTGCCCTTGATGGAACGGGAGTTTGTCGAAGTCCGCGGCTGGGTAACGCAGGAGGAAATCGTTGACATCTTCGCTGTCGCGCAGTCCCTTCCCGGCGTTATCGCCATTAATACTTCCCTTTGTATTGGCTACAAGGTCGGGGGTATCGCCGGAGCGATTGCCGCGGCTCTGGGTATGATTATTCCCTCCTTTTTCTGCATTCTTGCTATAGCCGTTTTTTTTATCAACATGCAGAACAATACCATGATTCAAAAAGCCTTCACGGGCGTGCGCGCCGGAGTTACCGCGCTGATTCTTCTGGCAGCCATAAAACTGGGCAGGACCATACTGCGTAATCCCCCCGCCTGGATTTTAGGCGCTCTCGCGTTTCTGGCCCTGGTTGTTTTTAACATAAACGCGATCCCCGTTATTTTTGCCTGCGGCCTTGCCGGGCTTGTAATGGGAATCATAAAAATAAAAACGGGCAAACCATGATAAGCGTACTCCAGCTTGTCTGGTCGTTTTTCAAAATCGGACTTTTCAGTTACGGCGGCGGCTACGCGATGGTTCCCATGATGCAAAGCGAAATTATCGCCCACAACTGGATTCCGGTTCGGGAGTTCGCCGACATTGTCGCCATCTCGCAAATGACCCCCGGCCCCATCGCGGTGAACGCCGCCACCTACATAGGCTACCGTGTCGCCGGTGTATTCGGTTCCGCCGCCGCCACCCTTGGCGTAACCCTGCCCTCGTTTATCCTGGTAATTCTGGTAACGCACTTCCTCCAGAAATTCAAGGAAAGCCATACCGTCAATTCAATCCTGACCGGCATCCGCCCCGCCACCGTGGGCCTTATCGCCGCCGCGGTAATCTTCTTTGCCCGCATGTCGTTTTTCATAAGTTACCCCGAATGGAAAGGTTTCGCCATCCTTCCCGGCGAAGTCCTGCGCCTCGGCTTTACCGACCTTCGCATCCCCACCCTGATTATTTTTCTCATCATCCTCATCGAATCAAAAGTATTCAAATTAAAACCAATTCCCGCCGTTGTCCTGTCCGCCATACTGGGAATGATCATGACCTGAAAAAAAGCATGCTTTTGGGCGCCTTCCGCGCCGGACTCCCGTCCGGCGCGGAACCGGGCTTTCCGCTCCAAGTCCTCGGATTTGCCAATGCAAATCCTGTGGGCTTTCCGCTGCAATCCCTGGCGCGCGCACCAGCGCCTAACACAGACCGTCAAACGGCCCTGCCCGGCGTAGTCTCCAGACTACGCCGCACTAAAAGCAAGGCTCCTGCCTTGTACAATTCGGCGATGGCGCCAGGCGCCTTGTTAGAATTTCTACCGCAAAGTCAAAGAAGTTTTTGCTCTTTAGGTTTTTTTTTCGACTTCTTCGTGGTGAATCTTTTTTAAAGAATTTTGACACTGAAAAAAAATCCTTTTTACATCGAAGTTATTCAGAAACTGAAGTTTTCGAATAGCTCTGTAAACGCCGATGCCCTGTTTCCATTGCGCATAGCACAGTTATTGATAAAAGATTGACATTATCAATATACTATTTTATGATAATAATCACCTTACAATTCTTAGGAGGAAAACATCATGTTCAATATAAGGTATATAATTATACCCATTCTGGTATGGCTTTTAGTGTGGGTAATTTTTATTTTCATAAAAAAAGAAGTAAAAAAATCCGAAAAAAACATGGACAAAAAATACTTTTTGGTTCACCAGTCAAAAATCGTTCTTTGGATAGGTATAATATGCGCGCTTTTCTTTTTCTCTTTGATTATACTTATGACAATATTTCCGAACGATACGGCCGAATGGTGGATTTATCTTTGTTTCGCGCTGTTCTCTATTGCTGGAATTTTAATGGCACTTTATTGTATAAAATGGGAACTGAAAATAGAGAATGATCAAATAATATATACTCCTTTTTTTGGGAAAAGGAAAACCTTTTCAATTGGTTCAATAACGAAAATAAAATTAAAAAACGGACAGCAAATTAAAGCATACGATGAAAAAGGGAAATTATTTTCAGTAGAATTTAATTGCAGAGGTTATAACGTGCTTATTTCCCGGTTGAAAAACGAACAAATTCCATTTGAGAATTAAGTAAAATAATAGAGCTGTGCAGAAACCTCAGTTTCTACACAGCTTCGGGAATAGTTTTAATATAAAAACAGCGGAGTTTGCCGCCATTTTGCGGCAAACTCCATAGACTTGTGAGAGAACCAAAGATTATTGAACAGGTCTAATAATTAAAACCTGGAGGAATACAAATGAACAGCAATAAAATAATATATGATTCAATAAATGGTTTAAGTTTTGAACAGAATATTATGTTTGCGCTGGCTTGTATAAACAGGTTGAAACATTTACCCCAGGTATTTATAAACTCAGAAACGTATGGTATAGAATATTTGAACGGAATTATTCCCAAAGATAAAATAGAAAATATATTGAATGAAATAATAAATAAAATTTATTATAATCAGATAAAAATAAATGAAATAGACGCGGACATGGAAATTCTGGAAAAATTATTACTGGATGATGATATTGAGAGTGGCATTGAAAAACAATTGTTCTTTTGTTATGTTGTAATAGTTATACACATTCTTGAATATATTAAAGAAAACAAAAAAGAATATATAGAATTGTGTTCTGATAATATGATAGAAATAGTAGACTATATAAAATGTAAAGAATATGAAACGAAAAATAATCTGGAAGATTATTATATTCTCGACGAAAAAATGGAAAAATATCTTGAGCAATTTTGCGCAGATGAAGTAAAAAAAGAAATTGAGATTATAAAAATAATTAAAAGCGGGAATAAAGAAATGCTGAATGAATATATAAAAAATAATGAAATAGAATATAATGTATAGAATAATCGTGTACCCCCCCCCCCTACCAGCCCATGCGGCTTGGGGCGCGGCGCGACCGCGTGCGCCGGGGGGCTCTTGTTCATTTTCGTATGCCCCCAGGGCCGCGGCATTGCCAGGGAGTCATGCCGCGCGAAGCGCGAAAAGCCCGGGGGGCGCCAAGGATTGCCAGTGGGATAGTGAATGCTTCGCATTCACTATCCCACTGGCTGTCGCTGGGCGCGCGCCAGGGATTGTAGCGGAAAGCCCACAGGCCCGCCGCAGGCGGGCCGAGGACTTGGAGCGGAAAGCCCGGTTTTTGGCGCGGAGCGCCAAAAAGGCGCTCAAACCATAAGAAAAAAAATCCTATGCGTTTATCCTCAAGTATGCCCCCGAATGCTCTTGCCGATACTCAGGAGATTTGGTATTCTGTATTTCGTTATGAGTTTTCGTTATTACAGGACGTATTTCCTGATTCCTCTTTTTTATATCGCGGTCATTTTTGGTTTGCTTTTTTTACAGTTCTCCAGGAGTAGCGAGAAATTTCTTGATTCCTTTACCGGGCTTATTTTGACTGGGACGATGAGCCGGGGGGATGAAGGGGGCGGGGGAAAGGAGATAGAGGATTTGCATCTGCGTTACCGGGGGGTTGATTTTTCTTTTGGGGGGAGTCATGGGGCGCGGCTTGTGTACCGGGACGGGGCGGCGCGGAAACTGAATCCTGTTTCATACGGCAGGACGGAGACGGGTTTCGATGTGGTTTTTGATTCTGATGTAAGCCTGTCTTTTATTTTTGATTCTTCGCAGGTGCTTCTGACGATTCAGGCGGATATTGGCGCTCAGGCGGCGGGAGAGGTGGAGTCTCTTATTATTGAGTTTTCCGCTGTTGATGGGGCGAAGGTGAACAGTGTCGAGAGGATGCCTATCCTTTCGGTCGATCATGGGCAAAAAAGTTATCTTCTTTCGCTGCCGGATAAATCGTCTATAGATATGGCGCGGCAGCTTCTTGTTGTTGTTCCTGAGCGGGGAAGCGCGCTTTTGAGTTTTGGTCCCCCGGCGGAGGATACAAAAGAAAATTTCCGGCAGTGGTACGCGAATCAGATGAATACCACGACTTCGGTGGAGGCTTTGTCCCGAAGGACAACGGAGTACCTGGATGGGGTGTATCAGGGCTGGAAGACAGGCCGCTTTTCGGCGGGGACTGGCAGATGGGTGGACGCGGCAAACAGGCAGGGTTTTCAGGAAAACCTTGCTGTGGCTTATTTGGCGGAAGCCCTGAGCCGCGGCGACTACCGCAGCGCCCGTGAGCAGGTACTACAGGCTGTTTCCCTGAATCCGGCTTCTTTAAGTTTCTTGAGTTCGGCTTTTTTGGGAAACTTGCAGGAGCATTTTTCCCGGCTTCAGATGGATGACACGAGGGAGTCCGCCCGTATTTTATCTCTTGTCCAGGCCCGCGATGCTGCGGTCTGGAGCAGGCAGGATCTTGTGCGCTTTGCCGCCGCGCGGGGAGCGGCGGGGTTGAAGGACGAAATCCTGAAATTCGCGCAGGCGGTAAACCTGCAAACTGTTTCCTTTCCCGCGGCGCTTGGCATGCTGATGAATTACCACGAAGCTCTTACAGTAGACGATGCGGACGCCGGGGTTTTGAAACGTTTTGCCGCGTTGATGAATAGTAAAATTTTCCCCGCGATTATAAAAATCAAGGAAGGTTTTTTCCTTGAGAATGCTCCAGGCAGAATTGATGTGTATTTGTCTGTACTCGCGGGCCGCGTGTGTATCCGCGCGGGAGAGATCGACAAAGACCCTGTTCTTGAATCTATCGGGCGCGATCTTATCATATCGGCCCTGAATCTGGCTGACCGGCAGGGCTTTCTTCCGAAAAATATTCTTGTGGCGGATTCCGCGCTGAAAGGTACGGAGGGCCGTATCGCGGCGGAGGAGCTGTATACTCTTATACGGAGCGACAATCCGTATTATCCGCGTTTTATCGATTTGAGTCCCGCGCTTGGGCCCGGCGTATGGCTGTATACGGCAGCGAATCTGACGAACCTGAGTATACAGCCGGAAAGATATCTTTTCCGTTTTCAGTTCCCTCCGGGGGAAACCCATCACTTTGTTTTACGGGGCGCGAAACAGTATACGGAAATCCAACTGCGCAAAATTCCGTGGCGGATTGATTTAAACTTTGAACGTTACACTATCGGCGCGTATTATATTCCGCAGGAAAAACTTTTCATGGCAAAGTACGAACACCGCAGCCGCGAAGAGGAATTTTTTATGTCCTTTGTCCCCGAAGAGAAGGCCGGGACGGATGCTCCTGTTTCCGCCGGAGGGCAGGGGTCTGCCGGGGAATAAGAACCTGTTTAATAATCCATTTACAATTTCAGAATTTGGGCCCATTCCGGGGGCGCGTGAGCGCCCACTACAATCCTATACCTATCGGAAAGCGACCGTCTTCGGGCGCATTTTTGGCGCTCCGCGCCAAAAACCGGGCTTTCCGCTCCAAGTCCTCGGAAAGCGCCCATGCGCTTTCCTGCGGGCTTTCCGCTGCAATCCCTTGCGCGCGCACCAGCGGCTAACCAGGACCGTAAACGGAACCCCCGCAAAAATTGCTCCGCAATTTTTGCGATCAGCCCCGCGTGCGCGGCAGCCTGGAACCAGCCCCCGGAATTGCCACAGGCAATTCCGGGGCCGCATAATTGCCCTGCAATTATGCCGAGTATAACCCGCTGGTCGCACTTTGCGTGATGTGTCACCAG
>JAISAF010000256.1 GCA_031266855.1 Spirochaetales bacterium | reverse complement strand
TTTTGTCTATGCATTATACCAGATTTGGGTAGGGGTTTCTTTATTTTGTCGAACTCACGTTGTTCAGCAATTATGCGCGTAAAACTCGGCGGTCGCGATTTTGCAGGCCCGTAACCTGTATAAGCCAAGGGTTTTTAGGGCCTCTTGCTCGGAAGCGTTGCTATCAGAAACACACTTCCGCGTGCCTTTGCCTGGGGCTGGCCCGCGAATTTGTGGAATGCAAATTCGCGGGCTGTTGTTGCTGGGCGGCGCAAGGGATTGTAGCGGAAATCCCGCAGGATTTGCATAAGCAAATCCGAGGAATTGGAGCGGAAAGCCCGGTTTTTTGCGGTTTGGGAATTTGCGGCGCAAATTCCCTGACCGCAAAAAATGCGCCCAAATTCTGAATTACAAAGAGGTTTTTGAGCGGATTTTTACATTAGCTGGGAATGCAACCACAAGGAGGCAATCATGTCCGATTTAGCGAAGGGTTTCACGATTCAGACAAGGGGCTTTAAAACCGTAACGGTTATTGAAAAGCTTGGTGAGGGCGGGCAGGGCGGGGTGTATAAGGTCGATTATAATGGCGAGGCGGCGGCGCTCAAGTGGTATACCGGGAAAAAGTTAAAAAATCCTGACAAATTTTACGCTAACCTTGAAAGCAATATAAAGCTTGGCGCGCCTACGCGGGCGTTTTTGTGGCCGAGGGATATAACCATGAAATCGGGCGAAGCCTTTGGCTATATCATGGATTTACGGCCCGCTGAATACAGGGATTTTACGCTGTTTCTTTTGGCGAAAGAACGCTTTGCGAGCTGCAACGCCGGTGTTAGGAATCAAGCGTCATATTGTTGCGGGCACGATGGGCCTGCCTCACGCGCCGGGAATTACCGCCGCAAACGTTACTGACCGGCAGGGGGTGGTGGAGATGATGAGGCAAAATCTGATGAATCTATCGGAAGTAAGGAAGTTTATTGCTGACGGAAGCTATTCGGGGGAACCTTTCGCACAGGCGGTAAAGGATATGTGCGGGGCGGAAGTGGAAGTGGTAAAGCGGAATGAACAGCATGGATTTGCGGTGCTGCCCAAACGGTGGGTAGTGGAAAGGAGTTTTGGATGGCTGGATAAGGCGCGTCGGCTCTGGAAGAACTGTGAACGCAAACTTCACACTTCCCTCCGGATGGTCGTTCTGGCGTTCATCGCCGTTCTTATAAGGAAATTTTGAACAGGATCTAAGATTCCAGAGTGTTAAAATTCCGGGGCTGGGGGATCAAAAATAATAAGTATCCGCCCTTCGGCTAAAAGCCGACGGTTTGCCGGGAGCGCCAGGATAAGGGCCGCGTCTTCCATGTCGATTTTCAAATCCGTGGGATATTTCCCGTACAGACCGGCGGCAATGATGCGCAGGGGCCGATCCCCGATTCTGTCCCGCCAGGGAGTTTCGTCAAAGGACGAGGTATAGGCGGCGCTTCCCCAGCGCTTTAAGTAAGCGGGGTCGCCCATTTCGATACTGAAAAGGGGATTCGTCTGGGCGTCGAATAGTTCAGGGAACAGGCAGGGAACGAGCGGGCTTTCAAAAGCCTCGCCATGAACAGGGAGGTTTTTTCCCGCGTAGATGACGATGCCTGTGTATTCCCGCGTGGGAAACCATGCCAGATAATGAGGAATCTCGCGGGGCTGGCTGTGCCGGATAAAGTACGGGGCCAGGCTGTCATACAGGCGGTAGGTATAATCGACAAAAATGGTTTGCATATCCTGCGAATAACGCGGAATGCCCTTCTTCGCTGTCTGGGCAACGGATAGAAGTTCCGCCGCCGTAAAGACCCCTGTTTCAACGGAGTCCACGAACGTCATGGTGGAATCAATTTGAAGAGGCAGCAGGGCTTCGGAAAAAATTTTCGAAAGGCTGGTGTCGATTCTGCGTTCCGCCGTGATTGCGGCGGCGGGACGGTTTGGCCCTGTCCGGGCGAGGGCGGCGGACAGGGTAAGAGTCATCTCGCCCTTTTCCCAGTCGATGACCCGCGTCCAGGAAATCTCCCCGTCCTGGGCAGCCGCGGGCCAGGGCAGGAGGATACTTATCAGGATACTAGCGGTAAACGCGCGGATAAAAACAGGGAAAAACCGGAACCTCCCCGCGCCGGTTTTCACCTGCCATCTTTCCATCTTCCACCCTTTCAGCTTCATATTCGGCCCTTCCTTCAAGGCGTCCTGAGTATCATCCCCGGCCGCAGGATGCCGTTTTCGGCAATTCCGTTGAAAGCGGCCAGGGCCGAGCTTGTGGTACCAAAGCGGCGGGCTATGGCCCACAGGCTGTCCCCTTTCCGGACAACGTATCCGTCCCCGGAATCCCTGGAAACAGCTGCCGTTTGCGCGGGAAGCGCGGCCTTTTTGACAAAAGGCGCCACATCCCTGTACAGGGGCACCACAAGAGGCGATCCTATTTTCAGGGCTTCGGCCCGTATACCCGAATTGTAATGCAGGAGCAGGGAAAGTGGAATACCGTAATGCCGGGCAATCTCGGACAGGGTATGGCCCCGCGCTATCGTATGAATGGCAAAGCGCATCAGTTTCCCCTCGTTGGCCCGGATCGCCCCCCGCAGGGCATCCGCCTCTTCGGCACGCACTTTCAGATAGTACTCCGTACCCTGGGGAGGAGTTATACCGTAACGGAGTTCCGCGTTTGCCGCGCTGATACTGTGAAAAGGAATTCCCGAAGCCTCCGCCAGAAGCCGTATGTCAAGCGGCTCCCCGATCTCTAGGCGCTGCCAGCGCACGGGAGTCTCCCAGTCCGTGTTTGGGCCTCTCCGGCTAAGCGCCCGCGCGAAATGAATGGTCGCAATCAGTTTCGGAATATAGGCGCGGGTTTCCCGTGGAAGAAGGCCGCGGCGGGATAATTCCCAGAAATCCCTCAAACCCGATTCCCTGATAACCCGCCGGACTCTTCCCAGCCCGCAGTTGTAAGCCGCCAGAGCCAGAAGCCAGTCCCCGGTTATTTTATGATTGTACAAAAGTTTCTCCAAAGCCGCCTCGGTGGATTTCCAGAAGTCCTTTCTTTCGTCAATCCACTCGTCAATCCGCAGCCAGGGAGCCGCGCTGCCATGCATAAACTGCCACAGCCCCAGCGCTCCGGAACGGGAAGAAGCATTAATCCTGTATAGGGACTCAACCACAGGCAGGTAGAATATCTCCGGCGGCAAACCATACTCCGCTATTTTTTCCCGAATAAAATGCGCGTAGGGCCTGCTCCTTTCCAGCGCGGCGACGACCATATCCCGCCCCCGGACGGAAGCGCTCATCCGGTCGAGATAGCGCCGCGCCTCGCCGTTTAAGGCAAACTCCGGGGAAAAAACTTCCGGTCCGCCATGAAACTGCCGCACGCCAGGAAAACCCTGATCCCCCCGGAACACACGGCGGGACTCATGCCGTGCGGCCGAAGCAGCCGGAGAAACCGCAGCGTCCGAAGGAGAATCCAAAGAATCTCCTGGAGAAACCAGGAAATCCGAAGACTCCGCCTCCGGAGAGGCAAAAG
The DNA here is from genome assembly GCA_031266855.1 of Spirochaetales bacterium. GTDB lineage: Bacteria > Spirochaetota > Spirochaetia > DTKZ01 > DTKZ01 > JAISAF01. The sequence goes on along the minus strand of JAISAF010000256.1, from coordinate 1,830 downwards.
ACAGCGCGGCGGGAAAAAGCAGAACCACGCACAAGCCTAAGAGCCGGTTCAATATCCTGAAAATCCGTGGGGCGGCAGCCGGTTGGTGATAGCTACGTGCACCGCGCTTCGCGCTTGGTGACAGACCACGCAATTTTGCGCTGCCGCTGCGCGGCGCAAGGGGCTGGCTGCGAATTTGCGTTCCGCAAATTCGCCCGCTGCGCGGCGCAAGGGATTGCAGCGGAAAGCCCGCAGGAAGCGCATGGGCGCTTCCGAGGACTTGGAGCGGAAAGCCCGGTTTTTGGCGCGGAGCGCCAAAAATGCGCCCGAATTCCGAATTACACATGGGGTTTTGAACAGGCGCTAAATCTTTTCGCCGAAGTAAATACCAGCCCATTCCCAGCGTCCGTTGATTTCGGGATCTCCCGGATAGTGAATCTTGCGGAAATACAAATACCAGGTCGGAACCCTGTACGACCAGCCCCAGGTCTCCAGGTAAGCCTCCTGAGCGTTCGATTCAGAATCCAGATCGCGGGCATAGCTTACACGCGAACCACGCAAAAAAGCACTCAAGTCAAACATGGACTGAGTGTTGACATCGCTTTCTTCCTGATCCCAGGACATCGCGAAAAAATTAACCCCCGCGCGGAAATACGTTAAACTCTTCGCGTCCTTCTCGTTAATCGCGGTTTTTATCCGCGCCACAAGACTATCCAGATTATCACTGGTCCAATGCTTATCCGAATTATGAAAAGCCAGAAGCTTCATGACCTGCCGCTGAACATCCGAATATCCCGCAATCGCCGTATCAGGAAATTTCAAAAAACTCGTGTATGCCTGAATCGCCTGCTCCCATTCCCCTAAAGCCTCATAGGTCTTCCCCATATAGAACCAGGCCGAACCCTCGTCAATCTGCCCCGCGAAACGCGCCAAAAGCTCCTTGTAATAACCAATCCTGTATTCCGGCCTGTCGATGATATGCACAAGCTCCTTCAAACACAGCAAATGAACCGACTGCCCATGAATCATAATATCAGGATGATTACGCAAAATCCTCTCGTAGTAATACGCGGCCAAAGGATACGCCTTCTCGTTCTTATAATTCTGCGCCACAATAAAAAGGTAGTACGCGTTAAAAGGATCCGAAAAGTTCTTCTCGATATACGTCGTCAAAAAAACATTCAGCCGCTCAGGGAACCCGCCCGCCATCAGGTTATTCGCAATCTGCTGAATCAAAATAAAACGCGCCTCGCTCCCATCGCTCTCCCCGCGCAGAAGTTCCAAAAGCCTCTCCGTCTCGCCCCGGCTCTCCCCCGTGCCCCCCGCGAAATAATTGTCCCCGCCCGAACAACCCGCAATAAGCAGCGCCGCAAAAATCAGCGGGACTCTTTTCAGCACACTGTACATAGAGGCATTGTACCCCCGCGTGATGGAAGGGTTCAAGAGGAGGAGGGCGCCTCCCCGGCGCTTCGCGCCGGGGCCGGGCTTTCCGCTGCAAGTCCTCGGATTTGCTTATGCAAATCCTGTGGGCTTTCCGCTCCAATGCGCCCGAAGGCGGTCGCTTTCCGATAGGTATCATATTGTAGTGGGCGCTATCGCGCCCCCGGAATCCCTGGCGCGCGCACCAGCGGCAGCGCGGCACTGTGAATGCTGCGCATTCACAGTGCCGCCGGGTATCCATTTCGCATAACGCCACCCCAGCGCCCGCGCGGGCCTGTTACCCCCCGATTTTGCTTCGCAAAATCGCGCTCCGGCGAACACGATTTTTTGCGGAGCACAAAATCGTATGGCGTATAACGGCGGCCGCATGGTTATACGCACGCGGCTAATTGCCGAAGGCAAGTAGCCGCG
>JAISAF010000227.1 GCA_031266855.1 Spirochaetales bacterium | reverse complement strand
AATCAACTCATACGCTTTTTCAAGCTCCAACAGAATATCATCAGGATAATTCCTCCCGTCACATTTTGTTATCTTCATTATACTAATTTTCTCCTGTGCGCAGGAACAGCAACCGGGTTTTTAGAGACACCCCCTAATGTTTTGAAAGAAATTTTAACCGCCAAGTCAAATAAGTTCCGGTACAAAACCCCGGTTTTCTCTTCCTTTTTTGCTTCTTCGGCCTTGCCAGTCTTCGACTTCGCGGTAATTCTTTTTGAGTTAGTCATTCCCCGAATTGTAGGTCAGGTTTAACGGTAGTTGTCCGCGAAGGTTTTTATTTTTTTAAATCCTTCGGTCAGGATTTCGGCCTCGCCCATTTGCATAATAAAACTCAAATCGCCCCTGAATTTATCCTGATACTCCGGTTTCGCGTGAACGGTGAACAGTTTGCCGTGCTTTTTGCAGGCCGCCGCCACCTTTTTGATAGCCTCGATTTCTATAGGATTGTCCAGATCGCCGGGAACGCCAAGCTCTATTGACAGATCATTCGGCCCGATAAGTAGAGCGTCTATGCCTTCGGTCGCGGCGATTTCCTCGCAGTTTTCCACGCCGGGGCGCGTTTCAATCTGCGCGATGGCCCATACGCGGGCGTTGGCTTCCGCCATTACCACGGAATGTTTCCCGCCCCGGTAGCCGGTATTGGCCGCGGCGGTAAACCCTCTGTTACCCATAGGAGCGTATTTCGCGTAACGCACAAGATTTTCCGCCTGTTGGGCTGTTTCCGTCATGGGCGTCATAATACCGGAAATTCCGCAATCAAGAAAACGCGAAATATAATCCCTGGTTCCTGTAGGAACGCGGGCAAAGCATTCCAAATCCAGAGCCAGAGCGGTCATGCACAGGTCATGCAGGGTTTCGGTTGTATAGGCGCCATGCTCGCAGTCGAACATCACAAAATCCAGCCCCGCGTTTTTTGCCAGACAAACCACCGAGGGGTTACGAATCGTGCGGATCATTGTTCCGCAAACCATTACGCCGGATTTCGCTTTTTCCTTGACATTCATAGTATTCTCCTTAACTTCCCGGAAAGTGTTTTTATGATACGCTTTTGAACGGATTTGTCAACAGGCGGTAGCTCAGAACTATGCAAAATAAAAACATGGCCGACACATGGAGGAAGAAAGAGAGAAACCGCGAAGAAGTCAAAAAAAAGGCCGAAAGTTCAAAAACTTATTTAACTTTTTCGACTTCGCGGTAAATTCTGGTTCCGCGCTGCCGCTGGTGCGCGCGCAAGGGATAGGAGCGGAAAGCCCACAGGATTTGCATGGGCAAATCCGAGGACTTGGAGCGGAAAGCCCGGTTTTTTTCGGTCAGGGAATTTGCGGCGCAAATTCCCTGACCGAAAAAAATGCGCCCAAAAAATAAAAATTCATATACGTTGACGGTTTGCCGGGAGTTTGTTGACAGACAGGGATTTTCTCGTGTATACAAAAGATAATGATACCGTCACTGGAAAACAAGATTAAAGACGCGCGGCTTACAAAGACTGAACGGCGCATCGCGGACTTTGCGCTGGAAAATCTTTCACGGATTTGTTTTATGACAGCGGATGATATTTCTACGGAACTTGGAGTCAGCGACGCGTCTGTTATACGCTTTGCCCGGTCATTGGGATATTCGGGTTTTGCGGATTTGCAGAAGAATATCCGTTCCCGTATCAGCGAACACATGGAGAACGGCGCTGATGGGCAGTCAACCCCTTTTGAGCGGCTGACCCGCATTATTCCGTATCTGGCGGACGATGACCTTGTGCGTTCCATGATGAGGATAATGACTCAGAATTTTGAGGATACTTTCAAGCGGAATGGTATGCAAAAAATTGAGGAAATTTCAAAATGCCTTATTGCCAGCCGTCATAAATATATTGTCGGGCCGCGGGGCAGTCAGGATCTTGCTTTTATGTTTACTCATCTTTTTGCGCAGAATCTTCCCAGGGTGCATCCTGTTTTGTATGCTGACGCAAGCTCGTTTGAACCTCTTCTTGATATTGACGGCAGGGATTGCGCGGTCATTTTCAGTTTTCAGCGTTATTCCGGGGCGGCGCAAAACATTTCCGCTTTTATTAGAAAGTCGGGAGCGAAGAGGATTGTTGTTACCGATAAAGCTACCGCGCCGCTTGCCAGGGGTGCGGATATTCTGCTTACCGTGGGGCTGAATAATATTTCCTTTAACAATTCCCGTGTCGTCGCCGTGTTTCTGGCGGAACTTATTTCCGCCGATATAACGCGCAGATTAAATCCGGCGGAAATTAATGCCCGGCTGAAAAAATACGATGAGCTGAATCCTCTTTAACAGGCTGTTTAATTAATTTCGATGTTTTTTGCCGGGATCGTGTTTAGCAATTTTTTATTGTATAAGTAAGGAATTACATAACCTGCGTTTTGGCGAAGAATACCGAAAATTCCCTGAAATAGACTTTTTCAACAGTCTGCTAAAAACATGCTTTTACGTGTAATCAAGCTACTATGACTGAAAATCAATGGGCCGGGAAATCATAAATTGAAAATTCCTGGAGCTTCCTTATAAAAACTGTTTTTTGCGCGGCGGCGGGTTATCTGAAATTTACTGTGATGGGTGAGTCCTGTCATACAATCCAATTTCCTGACAATTGAAAAAATCCCGGCCTGTCCGGGCGCCGGGTGGCCCCGTGTGCAGTTTCTTCATAAAAATTCCGCTGTAAAATCTGAAAAATTTATAAAAAATTTGCTTGCCAATTTATCCGTGTGGGGTTATAGTGGCGTAAATACAACAGGAAAAATAAAATATGTAGTAAAAATAACAAACGGAGGATAACTGAGATGAAAAAGATTGCTGTGGTGTGTGCGCTTCTGTGTACAGGTGTTTTTGGGGTCTTTGCGGGCGGTGCGGGCGAGGGAGCTTCCGCCGCGCCTGCTTTTCCCGCGGATAAACCCATTACTCTTATTTGCCCCTGGGCACCGGGCGGCGGTTCTGACATTGGCGCGCGCATGGTCGTTCCCTACATGGAAAAGAAGCTGGGAACTACAATAAATGTTACAAATCCGACCGGGGCCTCCGGCTGGGTAGGATGGGAAAGAATGCTTGCCGCTCCGGCGGACGGGTATACCTTTGCCATGATCAATTTGCCTACAATTTATCCCGGCTACCTTGACCCGGCTTTGGGAAGAACCAAGACTATCGGGGATTTTCAGATGCTGGCTAATCATGTTACCGATTCCTGCGTTATAGCTATCCGCGCCGATGAAACCCGGTTTACCGATTTGAAGAGTTTTATTGCCTATGCAAAAACCAATCCTGTAACCATGGCGACTACCGGCGTGGGAACCGACGATCATATTTTGCTTGTGCTTTTTAACGCGGCTGTGGGTACCGGCATTACTATGGTTCCGGGTAACGGTTTCAAGGATAGTTACGCCGCTCTTTTAGGTAAGCACGTTGATGCTGCCGCGGCGAATGTCGGGGAAGTACTGATTCCCGAAAAGAATAACGAACTTAAAACAATTGTTGTGTTTTCGCAGGACACTTCCCGTCTTATGCCTCATGTACCTGTGTGGAACAAACTGGGTATCGGTGAAAATATCGTAATTTCCAGCCAGCGCGCTTTTGCCTGCAAAAAAGGCACTCCCCCGGAAGTCGTCAAAATACTGGCTGAAGCGCTCCAGGACGCGATTACGAATCAGGAGCAAATAGCAAAAATGGCGGAAATGGGTCTGGATGTTGATTACATTGGGCCGGAGGATTTTGAAAAACACGCCGGGGCCGAAGCGGAAAGAATAAAGGGTATGGGCGGTGCCATGGGCTGGCAAAAGTAATTTGCGCTTCCGGTTTTGATGGATGCCCCATCGGGGGCATCCGGTAATTTTACAAGGAGCCCTGGTTATGAGTGAAAAACGTAAAATCAATAACGATGTGTATATCGGTGGTATTTTGACAGCCATTTCGCTTTTTTTCTATTTTGAAGCGGCAAAGATTCATCCTGAAGCGGCGCAGTTTCCTAATCTCATGCTTGTAACGCTGATAATCATGTCCGTACTGCTTGCAATCCTGGGAATCCGGAAAACCCTGCGCCCTGAGTTGACGCTCAAAAGCGATACCCTGCTCAAATTCAAAGTTATCCGTACTCCGCTTATTGTATTTGGCATTGTGGCGCTTTACATGGCGCTTATCAGGTTTACAGGCTTTTTTATCGCGACAGCCATATTTGTTCCTGTGTTCATGATTTTTTATGGAGTCAGGAGCATCCGTGTTCTAGTTATTACTGATATCGTGCTGAATCTGTTTGTTTACGTTCTTTTTGTGCGGCTTTTAAAAGTTGTTATGCCATGATCCATGTTTAACCTCAAGGGGTAAAATTATGATTACTTCACAGCTACTGGCAAATTTGTTTAATTTTCAAACTTTCCTTGGAATACTGGTGGGCGTCGTGGGCGGTATGTTTATCGGCGCTCTTCCCGGGTTGGGCGCTACTATGGGCATAGCTTTGCTGATTCCCATTACCTTTGGCATGCATCCCACCGCGGCGCTTATTATGCTGACGGCTCTTTATACTTCTGCCATTTACGGCGGGTCCATTACGGCGATACTGATCTGTACGCCGGGAACTCCGGCATCAGCCGCCACGGCAATGGATGGCTACGCGCTGACACAGCAGGGCTATGGTCTACAGGCGGTCGGCATAAGTACGGTCGCTTCCATGACGGGCGGTACGCTGAGCGCCATTGCCCTTCTGTTTATCGCGCCTCCCCTGGCGCGGGTGTCGCTGATGTTCAACGCGCCTGAGTATTTTCTGATAGCGGTTTTCGGGCTTACCATTATCGGCTCCCTGGCGGGGGACAATATGCTGAAAGGTCTTATCGCGGGTGTGGCGGGCCTGTGCATCAGTTTTATCGGCTTTGATATTACCGTTGGAGTACCGCGCTTTACCTATAAAATCTCCGAGCTTGAGTCGGGCATTCAGCTTGTTCCCGCGCTTATCGGGCTTTTTTCGCTGTCGCAGGTGATGATTCAGGCGGAAAGTATCGAAGCCATTCGCCGGGGAGAAAAAACGGAAATACCCGACATCAGCGGAAAGGCCGCGCCTCCTCTGAAAGAAATCATACAGGCAATTCCCAATATTATCCGGTCCTCCATCATTGGGATTATTGTGGGAATTCTGCCCGGCGCGGGCGGGGATGTCGGGGGCTGGCTCGGCTA
>JAISAF010000220.1 GCA_031266855.1 Spirochaetales bacterium | reverse complement strand
TTGCATGAAGCAACAACCAGCGCAAGGGAAAAAGCTAACAAAAGCCCGATACGTGCCTTTTTCATTTCATTACTCCTCAAAATCATATTGTGTTCTTATATATATACAAATAAAGCCTTGTGTATCAATAGAGGAAAAACCATGCGACAGGATAAAAAGACGCGGGGCGCGTTTTTTTTCCCGCAAAGCCGGGCAAAAAAAACGGGCTATACGCTTCAAGTCCTCGGATTTGCTTATGCAAATCCTGTGGGCTTTCCGCTCCTATGCGCCCGAAGACGGTCGCTTTCCGAGATGTATGGATTGTAGTGGGCGCTATCGCGCCCCCGGAATCCCTGGCGCGCGCACCAGCGGCAGTAGCATGCCTTGAAGAAAAAATTCACCGCGAAGTCGAAGAAGTCAAAAAAGGAAAAAAAATGGGGCTTAGTAAGCGGAACTTCTTCTACTTATTCGACTTCGCGGTTAAAATTTCTTTCAAACGTTCAGCTTGACTATGCCGATGATTGGTAGTAGTATGTAAGTATCTCCGAAAGGGGATTGCCACATGAGGAGGCGGCGTTGTAGCCCCCTCTGCCGATCCCGGTCCAAGGTTTCTTGGACCGGGTGATTTTTTTATGTGCCGATGATGGCCTTCAATTCGTCATATCCCCAGGCATATAGCTGCCCTGTTTTTTCAAAATAGCATACAAAAGTTCCAGTATCAGTACGGTTTTTTAGTTCTCCGGCTATCTTTGCCCGGACGCTTCCAACGGACAAATCGGACTTGAGCCGTATAAAGACGGAATGACCCTCTATACCGGGATAACTGGTCAATAAAGCCGCTCCCTGTTTATAGGCAAACCGGAATTCAGTACCCAAAGTTACCCGTGACCCGGTTACAGTCTTCATTTCCATTACAACCCCGTCAAGAACGAGATCAGCGCATAGTTTGGCAGCTTCCCCGCCTTTGTTTATTTCCGGCAAAAAATACGCCGCGCTCCCCCGGCTGGTCAAAATCCGCGTCTGGGACATCTCCCGTTCCCACTTGTCCGGCTCCTTGTATTCTTCCTGCAAACGGCTCCGGGCAACCCAAATCCCTGGCTCCTTAAATACCCATTCCTCCCCTGGAAACAAAGCACAGGCTATAGCAAAGGACTTTTTGGCGTTCAGGCGGCGCGGTTCAGGACTGACAGGGGCCATCGCGGAGCAGTATACCCGGAAAAACGGTAAAGAAACAAGGGGTTGGGATAAACGCACGTGGAAGCGTGTTTTTGACAATTGCAAGGCAGGAGCCTTGCTTTTAACACGGCGTAGTCTGGAGACTACGCCGAGCGGGGGTCCTGGCTGGTGGCAAAATCGCGAAGCGATTTTGCGCTGTCGCTGCGCGTGCGCAAGGGATTGCAGCGGAAAGCCCACAGGAAGCGCACTGGCGCTTCCGAGGACTTGGAGCGGAAAGCCCGGTTTTTGGCGCTTTGCGCCAAAAATGCGCCAGACACTTTTTTTCAATTGCCTGGCCTGATTCTGATCTGCCGCCCTAAAGCCGCTTTATTTTTTTTCCGATTTATAGTATTACTATATAGATATGGCTTATGTAGCAAAACTCTACGAAACAAATTTTCTGGAATACGCCTCCTACGTGATTAAGGACCGGGCGATTCCTCATCTGGACGACGGGCTGAAACCTGTCCAGCGGCGCATCCTGCACAGCCTTTTTGAAATGGACGACGGCAAGTTTACCAAGGTTGCCAATGTGGTAGGGCACTGTATGCAGTATCATCCCCACGGAGACGCCTCGATTTACGAGGCCCTCGTTGTTCTGGCGAATAAGGAAATACTCATCGACCGGCAGGGGAATTTCGGCAATATTTTTACCGGGGATCCCCCTTCCGCGGCGCGCTACATTGAATGCCGGGTCCTGCCCCTCGCGAAGCAGATTCTCTACAATCCAAAAATTACTACTTGGGAAAATTCCTACGACGACCGTAATGAGGAGCCGGTAACTTTTCCGGCGAAGGTCCCTCTTGTTTTGGTTCTGGGCGCCGAAGGTATTGCCGTCGGTATGTCTACCAGGATACTGCCGCACAATTTTATTGAAGTCCTCCAGGCTGTTGCCGCCGCCGTGCGGGGAAAGGCTTTTACCCTGTATCCTGACTTTCCCACCGGCGGGGATATGGACGTGTCCGCCTACGAAGATGGCAACGGCAAAGTGCTTGTACGCGCCAAACTCGACACTTCGGACCCCCGGCGTATCGTTATCCGCGGGCTGCCTTTCGGCTGTACCACGAAAAGCATTATCACCAGTATTGAGGCGGCGGCCCGCAAGGGTACTATCAGGATTGCCGGAATCAGCGACTTTACCACCGATAAGGTGGAAATAGAGATACGCCTGCAAAGGGGCACCTACGCCGCGGATGTGGTGGATGTACTGTACGCCTTTACCGACTGCGAAGTGTCGATACCCGTTAATCTGCTTGTCATCCGGGATAATGTTCCTGTCCAGATGACGGTAAAGGAAGTCATTGAATACCACGCGAAAAAGCTGGTACAGATTTTGCAGGCGGAACTGAAACTGGAGCAGTCCGAACTTCTGGAACGCCTGCACATACGCACGCTGGAACAGATTTTCGTGGAAGAGCGTATTTACCAGAAAATCGAAGAAAAGAAAACCCCGGAAGCGGTACAGAAAGCCGTGCTGGACGGTTTTCTGCCATTCGCGAAACAGATCAAGCGGGAGGTTACGCCGGATGATGTTGAAAGGCTTTTGAAAATTCCTATCCGCCGCATATCGCTCTATGATATCAACAAAGCAAAAAAAGAAATGGAGGAAATCCGCGCGCGCCTGGCCGAAATCAAGTACCACCTGGCGCATCTTTCCGATTACGCGGTGTCCTTCCTCGACGGGATCATCAAAACTCACGGAGGAAATTTTCCCCGCGCCACAGCGATAAAAACTTTTCAGAAAATCGAGGCGCGCGAGGCAGCCGTGCGCAACCTGAAACTGCGCTACGACGAGGATACAGGCTATATTGGTACAGGCGTTTCCGGCGGCGCGGCGCTTTTTGAAGTGTCCGAATTCGACAAGATCATCGTTATTCGCAAGACAGGAATGTATACCGTACAAAACGCGCCGGAAAAACTTTTTGTAGACAAGGGCGCGCTTTTCTGCGGTTTCGCGGACAAGGAGCAGCTTGCCAGCAAGACTTTCTCCGCCCTGTACCGCGACCCAAAAACCGATCTCGCTTATATAAAACGCGCGCATATTGAAACATGGATTCTTGACAAGGCCTACGATCTTGTGCCCGAGGGCATGGAGCTTCTCAAGCTGACAAGCAAGGAAGACGCCGGTATCCATCTGGAATACCAGCCCGGCAGGGGCTTGAAAAAACTTGAGGAAGTCTTTGCCTTGAAAAAATTTCCTGTACGCGGGCTGAAAGCGGCGGGAATCCGCGTTTCGCCCAAAAAAATTAAAAACGCGCAGTTTGTGAAAGCCGCCGGAAAGAAAAAATAAAACGCCCGCCGCCCGTTTTTATGTTAATTTATGGTATATACTTGACATATAGTACAATACAGATAACACTATTTCCCGGAGGATATGATATGAGAAAGAAGACGCTTCTTGTTCTGGGTTTGGCTGCCTTCGCGTTTTTCGCGTGTGAAAATATTTTCGAGGATACTATCGCGAATACAACCAGCTCCGCGGCCCATGAGGAGGCTCTGGAACTGAATCTGAGCGCGCGCAATTATGACGCGGTTATTAGGGAGCTTGGTTTCGATACCGATCCGGCGGCGGCGCCTCCCACCACGGCGCAGTTTGGCGCCCTGACTACCAGGAAAAAATACCTTTTACAGATGGCTCTGCTTGGAAAAACGGGTTTCAGCGCCGTGGATGCTTTGGACTCCTTTATGAAGGATGACTCATCAGATCATACTTCCGACATACTCCTGCAAACCTTCCCGGCCGGGGAGAAAGCCACCAATGATGTTCTTGACTCCAAGCAGAAACTCTACGGCTGGGTAAAACAGATAAAGGATGCCGACCCAACTGATGATAAAAACATCGATACCGCGGCGGGAATCTCGGCCACGCTGAATACGCTTATGTCGGTTATGCGGGTGGCAAATGAGCTTGCGGGAACCGATGTAAGTTTCAACAAGGACGATCCCGACTATATTGGCAACAAATTCAGCGGGAAAACTGAGCCAGAGATTGAAACCGCGATTACTACTATATTCGGCTCAGATCTTAGTGCCATTCAGGAAGACATTGAACTCCTCAATACTACCATGAACAGTCTCGTTCCCGCCGGCGATACGGAGATCTCCAAAAAATTCGATGAATTTATCGTGGAATTCAAGATTCCTGGAACCAACAAAATTAAACCAATAACTTCGGCCGAACTTGCCAAGTTTATCCATGATCAGTGGAACTGATAAAAAGGAGAACCCCTTTCATGAAAAAACTTCTTGTGTCCGCGGCCTTTGCCGTTCTTGCCTTATTTCCCGCCTACGCGCAAAACGCCGGTAAGGGCTACACCACACGGGAATATCCCTGGCTTATGCGCTCGGTGGCGGCTCTGGGTATGGGGAACGCCTTTCACGCGAAGAGCGACAGCAAATACGCGCCTTTTTACAATCCCGCGGGCCTTGCCCGCGTACAGCGCGAAACCTGGCGTCTTGATATTTTCCCGATTCTTCTTGCTTTTGATAATAATGCCCGGCGGCTTAGTTCGGATGTCATCTACGCGGACACCGGCAATGACGAGGAGCTTGCCGATATTTTCCGCAAGCATATCACAAACGCCGAGTATATAGATGCTTCCTTTTATCCGTCTTTCCTTATGAAGAACTTTACGGCGGGGATTTTTGGCGTTTCGCATCTTAGCGGGGAAGTGGCAAATCCCGTTTTGCCGGAAGTGAACGCCGACGCGGTAATCGACGCCGGAGCGGTAACGGGTCTTGCCCAGAGTTTTGTGGATGGCCGGCTCCAGGCGGGCGCGGCGCTGCGGGTTCAGCACCGCTGGAGTTTTGAACATTCCTACCTTTTCAGTGATTTTATTGACGATACCATAACGGACATCGACACGGACGAGATAAAAAAATCTCTTGGCGCGTTTCTTGATATGGGTGTTATTTTCAACTTCTGGACGGACGGCTGGAATCCGCGGATGGGGCTTACGGCAAATAACCTTGGTACAAACTCCATGGGAACCGCCCAGGATCTTCCCTGGTCGCTGACGGTTTCTTTTGGACTTTCCCCTTCCGTTGAAATTCCGTCCCTCTGTGAATTAAAAACTGAGGTTCTTCTGGACTTTATTGATGTTACGCATAATTTCGAGGAAGATAACGATATAGCCAAACGTGTCAACGCCGGTATTGAACTCTGGTTCGATACCTGGCCGGCGCGTGTGTTTAAATTCCGCGGCGGTATTCATCAGGGCTATCCAACCCTCGGCCTGGGCATTGAGATAGAATTCCTTCAACTTAATTACGCGCATTACTCGGAAGAACTTGGCGCTTACGCCGGCCAGCGCCGCGATACCCGGCACGGTTTTGAACTTACCTTGAGTTTATAAGCGGCTGGGGTACACGCTGCCGCAAAAAAGATTTACCGCGAAGTCGAAAACTGGCAAGGGCGAAGAAGCAAAAAAAGGAAAGTAAAAAACAAAAACTTCTTCGACTTCGCGGTTAAAAAATTCTGCGGGTCAGGTTT
>JAISAF010000173.1 GCA_031266855.1 Spirochaetales bacterium | reverse complement strand
TACTTCCATCGCCGCAGTCAATGCCTTCTTCCCCAGGATGCACAGCAGGGTATCCCTCAGCGGCATGTCCCGCTCCCGTGCCCGGCAGCCCGGTTTCCCGGCAGCCCGGGCCCTTTCCTGTATCCCTTCACTCCTGACACGCTCCTGTAATTCCCCGCACCGCTGGTATGCCCCTCCTTCCATACAGTACCCTCCCTGCTCAGGGATATCCTGTTTTTCCCCCCTTTATCTTCCCCTTAAGTTTATGATGTTGTGCCTTGCGGCATTTAGGCATCAGGGAACTGCGAAATCAAATAGCCCGTAAAGCTTTTGAAAGAACCGAAATTGCAAACTCCCAACTGGCAAAATCTTCCGCTGTTCCCTTCAATGTTTTCAAAGACCCGTATCTACTTGATATTCTGGAATTGAAAGAGAACTATCTCGAAGCCGATTTGGAAAAAGCGATTTTGCAGGGTCTTGAAAAATTCATCCTTGAATTCGGGCATGGTTTTACTTTTGTGGAACGCCAAAAACGCATGACCATTGACGGTGATGATTTTCAACTTGACCTGCTTTTTTACCACCGTATTTTACGACGTTTTGTGGCTGTTGAATTGAAAGTTGGAAGATTCGAACCGCAATTCAAAGGGCAAATGGAACTCTATCTAAAGTGGCTTGACAGATATGAGCGGACGGAAAGCGAGAACGCCCCAATCGGCCTCATCCTTTGTACCGAATCGAGGCGGGGCCAAATAGAACTACTGGAACTGGATAAAGCTGGAATCGCCGTTGCGGAATATTGGACTGTTTTACCGCCGAAAAACGAACTTGAAAAGAAAATTCGGGAAATTTTGATAGAAGCGAAGGAACGGCTTGAGCGTCAAAAGTACCTGCCCAAAGGCAAGACGCAAAAACAAATAGAATACTTTATTGACAAGTCAGGTGACGGCGATGCCTAAAGGATTCTTACCCCACCGCCCGGCCCGGCAAAGCCGCAAGCGTGGACGCTTGCTTCTAATCCGGCGTAGGCAGAGCCTACGCCGAGCGGAGTCGAATAAGTCGCGGAAGGAAAGCTGAAAATACTTCATTTCTTATACTTATTTGACTTCCGCGACTTTTCGGTTAGATTCCTTTCTGACTGCCGCTGGGCGCGCGCAAGGGATTGCAGTGGAAAGCCCGCAGGATTTGCATGAGCAAATCCGAGGACTTGGAGCGGAAAGCCCGGTTTTTGGGCCGCCGCAGGCGGCCCAAAAATGCGCCCGAAGACGGTCGCTTTCCAATAAGTATGGATTGTTGTGGGCGCTCACCGCGCCCTGTGGAATGCGCCCGGATTCCTTTATAGCAAAATAAAAAAAAGCCGCCCCCTAAAAAGGAAGCGGCCTTTTATCAGGCGGCGGGGTACGGAAAACCCATACCCGCCAAAATCACACTGCTGTCAGAACGGCCTGTCCGCCAGGTACTTGTACGCCTTGTACTGGGCCGCGGCGTTTTGCCGGGCTTTTTCCAGAAAGACCTGTGCCTGTTCGGGTTTGGCCTGCTTCAGCGAGCGGTAGCGGATCTCGTTGTACATGTAGTCCGCGGGGTCTGTTGTCGGCTCGCGCGAGTCAAGCTGGAAGGGATTTTTCCCCTGGTCGGAGAGAGCCGGATCGTAGCGGTACAAAGGCCATATACCGGAAGTAACAATCGCCTTCTGCTGTTCCAGCCCCCGCATCATGTCAATACCATGAGCGATACAATGCGAGTAGGCGATAATAATTGAAGGCCCGTCGAACGCCTCCGCCTCGCGGATTGCCTTGATCGCCTGAATGCGGTTGTATCCCATAGAGATACGGGCAACATAGACATAGCCGTAACTCATGGCAATCATTCCAAGGTCCTTCTTGCGAATGGGCTTGCCGCCCGCCGCGAATTTAGCAATAGCGCCAATGGGGGTCGCCTTGGACATCTGGCCGCCGGTGTTGGAGTACACCTCGGTATCCATAACCATAATATTGATATTCTTGCCCGAAGCAAGGACATGATCAACGCCGCCGAAACCAATATCGTATGCCCAGCCGTCCCCGCCCAGAATCCACACAGAACGGCGGACAAAGTGATCGGCAAGGGAAAGAAGCTCTTTCGCCAGGGGCGAAGAGTCAGGCGCAAGTTTCGATTTCAAATCGGCGATATAACCCCGCTGGACATCGATCTCTTCCGGCGTCTTCTGGGGATTGTCCTTAATATTGTTCAAAAGCCCGGCGCAGCCCGCGAAGGCGGAATCCGCCAGCGCCCGTTCAAGAACCTCGCGGGCAAACTCGGCGTGCTTGTCCGAAGACAACCGCATACCCAAACCGAACTCCGCGGCGTCCTCAAACAGGGAGTTTGACCACGCGGGCCCCCGGCCGTCAGGACGTTTGGCATAGGGAGTCGTCGGCAGGTTCCCGCCATAAATGGAGGAACAGCCCGTAGCGTTGGCAATGATCGCCCTGTCGCCGAAAAGCTGGCTTACCAGTTTAACATAAGGAGTTTCCCCGCAGCCAGCGCAGGCGCCGGAGAACTCAAACAGAGGCTGCAAAAGCTGGGTTCCCTTAGTAGTCCCCAGATTCAGAAGTTTGGGATCGGTATTGGGAATCGTAAGGAAGTGATTCCAGTTTTCCACTTCCTTCTCGCGCAGGGGAGGCTGGTATTCCATATTGATAGCTTTCTTCTCAGGATTAGCCTTATTCTTCGCCGGACAAATATTCACGCACACAGCGCAGCCCGTACAGTCTTCCGGGGAAACCTGGATCGTGAACTTCATGCCCTCGAATTCCTTCCCCTTCGCGTCGGTACTCTTAAAAGTTCCCGGCGCCTTCTCCGCATACTGCTTATCATAAGCCTTCATGCGGATAACCGCGTGCGGACAAACCGCGGAACAGTCGCCGCACTGAATGCAAACCGAGCTGTCCCACACCGGAATATATTCCGCGATATTGCGCTTTTCGTACTGGGTTGTCGCCGTGGGCCAGGTTCCATCATCAGGAATTTTGGACGTAGGCAGCTTTTCGCCCCGCCCCGCGATAATCTCGCCAATAACTTCCCGGACGAATACAGGCGCGCTTTCGGGAACCGGCGGAAGGACATGCGTCTTTGAAGAAACGGTTTTCGGATAATCGACCTGCTGAACCCCCGCAAGAGCCGCGTCAATAGTAGAAAAGTTCTTCTCAACAATATCCTTTCCCTTTTTGCCATAGGTCTTCTCGATAGCGCCCTTTATAAGACCAATAGCCTCGGCCTCAGGCAGAACCCCGGAAATCTTGAAAAAAGCCGTCTGCATAATAACATTGATACGGCTGCCCATACCCTTTTCCTGCGCTATCTTCATAGCGTCGATAACGTAAAACTTAAGATTCTTGTCAATAATCTGCTTCTGCACTTCCGCCGGAAGCCTGTCCCAAATCTCGTCTTTGGTATACGGCGAAGCAAGAAGGAACGTCGCGCCCGCAGCGGCGGAAGAAAGCATATCAACCTTCTCGATAAAAGAGTACTTGTGACAGGCCACAAAACCAGCCTTGGGAATAAGATAGGTACTCTTAATAGGCTTCTTCCCGAAACGCAGGTGCGACACCGTGGTACTGCCGGATTTTTTGGAATCATACACATAGTAACCCTGGGCGAAGTTCTGCGTCGCGTTACCAATAATCTGAATGGAATTTTTATTCGCGCCAACAGTACCATCAGACCCAAGACCATAGAACAGCGCGGTATGAACACCCTCAGTAGGAAGCGAAAAAGCGGAATCCCAGTCAAGACTCGTTTTCGTAAGATCGTCGGTAATACCAATAGTAAAATGGTTTTTAGGAGAAGCGCTTTTCAAACTATCCAGAACCGCCTTTGCCATAGCCGGGGAAAACTCGCTCGAACCCAGGCCATACCGCCCCCCGACGATTACCGGATAACTCTTAAACTGCGAACTACCCGCGCCCATTGCCTCGCCAATAGCGGTACGCACATCCTCATACAACGGCTCGCCAAGGGAACCAGGCTCCTTCGTCCTGTCAAGAACAGCAATAGCCTTCACCGTCGCCGGAATAGCCTTCACAAACTCCTGCGCCGCAAAAGGACGGAACAAACGGACTTTCAAAAGACCAACCTTTTCCCCCTTCGACATAAGATATTCGATAGTCTCTTCCATACAATCAGCCGCCGAACCCATAAGAACCGCTATCCGTTCAGCGTCAGGAGCGCCAAAATATTCATATATCTTATACCGCCGGCCCGACAGCCCCGCGAACTTATCCATAACATCCTGCACAATCGCCGGCGTCGCAAGATAATACTTATTACAGGTTTCACGCCCCGTAAAATACACATCCGGATTCTGGCTCGTACCACGAATAGCCGGATTTTCCGGCGTCAAGCCCCGCGCCCTGTGAGCGCGCACAAGATCATCGGAAATCATCTGCTTAATAACGTCGTAAGGAATCTCCTCGACCTTCTGCTCCTCGTGAGAAGTCCTGAAACCATCAAAAAAATGAAGAAACGGTATACGGCTGCGAAGCGTCGCCTCCTGAGCAATAAGCGCCAGGTCCATAACCTCCTGAACGCTGTTGGAACTAAGCATAGCGAAACCAGTCTGCCGCGCCGCCATAACATCGGAATGATCCCCAAAAATGTTCAAAGCCTGAGCCGAAATAGCACGCGCGGCAATATGAAAAACCGTCGGAGTAAGCTCGCCCGCGATCTTAAACATATTAGGAATCATCAGCAAAAGCCCCTGCGAAGCCGTAAAAGTGGTCGTCAACGCCCCCGCCGTCAAAGCCCCATGAACCGCCCCCGCCGCCCCAGCCTCGCTCTGAAGCTCCGACACCTGAGGAATCGTCCCCCAAATGTTTTTCCTACCCTGCGCGGAATACAAATCAGCAAGCTCGCCCATAGGAGACGAAGGAGTAATAGGATAAATCGCTATAACCTCGTTCGTCGCATGCGCAACATAGGCCGCCGCGGTATTCCCGTCAATAGTAACCATTTTTTTCTCAGCCATTGCATATCCTCTTTATAAATAGAATTAAATGTGAAAAGAATTACCTAAATAATACCCCCATTTTTTATAGATTGCAAGAGGAACAAAACTGCCATATCAAGCGGAAGCATTTACTTTCTTTGACCTTGGGCGCATTTTTTTGGGCGCGCTACGCCCGCCCAAAAAAACCGGGCTTTCCGGGACTCCGCTATCGCTCCGGCCCCGCCTACGGCGTGGCTGCTTCGCATCCCTCCAATCCCTTGCGCGCGCACCAGCGGCAACCCACGGAATTGCCAAACAGCAATTCCGTGGGCGCATAATTGCCCACGGCAATTATGCGCATACAACCCGCCGGGGGCCGCGCGCCGCCCGGGGGCCCCCGGGTATGGGTACACGTGCGTGTTTTAGTGTGGAGGGAGATCGCCCAAGTTT
>JAISAF010000150.1 GCA_031266855.1 Spirochaetales bacterium | reverse complement strand
GCACCGTGGAAGAGGCGCTTGACCCGCCTGCCGGCCCGGACGACGAAGCCAAGGCCATTGGGTTCGGCACATTTTTAGACAGGGTGCCCCAGAATGGCATAAAGCCCCTGGCAAGCATCCTGGACATCGACTGGCTCAAAGGCAGCAACCCCGCCTTCAGGGTACAGGCTTATAAACACGCGCAGACTGACTGGAATGCTTGGACTGACGGCGCTCGGACCGCCACCCCCAATTTTATGGAGAACCAGGCGGTAAAATGGAGCGGCGGCACCAGCACCTCCGCCTCGTGGACATACAGCCCCATTCAGTATTGGCCAGGAGATAAGGTCTCCTTCTTCGCCTATACTCCCCCACCAGGCCCCTACACGACTGTTACCTTCGCCCTCGCCGAAGCGGCAGGCAAAAACCCGAAGCTATACTATACTATGCCATCGACTTATGCTTCACAGATGGACCTCGTTGTCGATGCCGAGTGTAATCTCACAGGCGATGCCGACAAGGTGACGTTCAAGTTCGACCACGTGCTCTCGCGGATAGGATTTCAAGCCAAATTAAAAAACGATTATGCGCCTGCTACCGTAACGATGTCAGGCATGACGTTTACTTACAACGGCTTGAAAATATCCGGCACCTATACATTTAACAGCGGCACCTACACCGGCTCCAACAAGGATCCCATCAATTGGGAGGTAACCGATGGGCGGCCGGGAAGCTACACCCTTAATCTGATCGCCTCTTCTTCCACGCTGAGCACCACCGATCCTTTCGATATATCCGGAACCGCGCGTTACCTGATGCTTATTCCGCAGGAAAATCCCGATAAGACGGCGTATGTGAGGGTAGCGTATACCATTGACTATCCCGATGACAGTGGCCATTCTGATGTAATAGTACCCAGTGTAGCGACACCAGACAATATAGTTTATCTGCCGCCCATAACCTGGGAGCCGGGCATAGCGTACACCTACACGCTCTACATAGCAGGGCCCAGAGAGATGATATTCCATGTTGACGAGAAGATTGATTGGGGTTCCGAGGTGCCTGACGATATCTTCCACTTCTACCCATTGGTGGCGGGGAACGGAGAAGGGGGAACGGGGAACGGAAAAAACCCGTTCTCCGTTTTCCGTTCCCCGTTTTCCGATAAAGCCGCTGCGCGCAATAAAATGCGCTTCGCACGATAAAAGCGCCTTTGCCGAGTGCGGAAGATGGACAACAGGTGTCTCGACTTCGCACGCTATCGCGTGCTCCGCTCGACATGACGGCGTCGCGAGAGAGAGAGGGGGCGGCTGGGCGGCGGCTGCGGCGCCGCCCAGCCGCCCAGTCCTCCCCCAAGGGCGTCGGCCATCCGACCAAGCGCCCGCAGGGCGCGCGTGGAGGAATCTGCCGACTGACGCTCCTGCCGCTTCGCGGCGGGGCGCGGCAATTTGAATTGCATCCCCGGCAAAGGTGAGGCTGCGGGGAATAGATTATTTTACGTATATTTGTGAGAAAAATAAAATTATGGCACAGAAAGATTTTTCTAACAAACTTATACTCGGCGACAACCTCACTGTTTTGCAGTCAATACCCGACAAATCAGTTGATTTGATTTATCTTGACCCGCCATTTTTCAGCAATCGAACTTACGAGGTTATTTGGGGTGATGACGGCGAGAAACGCAGCTTTGAAGACCGTTTTGCAGGCGGAATAGACCATTATATAAGTTGGTTAAAAATCCGTGTACGCCAAATGCACCGCATTTTGAAAGATACAGGCAGCATTTTTCTGCATTGCGACTGGCACGCAAGTGCTGAAATTAAGGTTGATATTTTAAATAAAATTTTTGGTAGAAATAATTTAAAAAATGAAATTGTGTGGTATTATTACAACAAATTTCAAGGCAATATCAATAAACTTGCGGCTAATCATGATGTGATTTTTTGGTATTCAAAATCAAGTAATTTTGTTTTTAACAAACAGAAAGAAAAAAGAGATGAAGTTGTAAAACAAATAAAAAGAGTTTGGGATAAAGAAAATTCAAAAATTGTCAATGCAAAAGATGAAGATGGTAGAGTTCAATACATCGAAACAGACGAAAAAACGCTTGATGATGTTTGGCGAATATCTATGTTGCAACCTGCCGACAAAAAAGAAAGGATAGGTTATCCTACGCAAAAACCTGAAATGCTTTTGGAACGCATTATCAATATGGCAAGCAACGAGGGCGATGTCGTTTTAGACCCATTTGTTGGCGGCGGGACAACAGTTGCCATTGCAGACCGCTTAAATCGGAAATTTATCGGCATTGACCAATCCGTAATGGCTATAAAAGTTACGGATTTGCGGCTTAAAAAACGGCAAAATATGTTATTTTCGCAACCTTATGAAGTTATTTTACCAATTTTCGACTTAAAAAAACTGCAAAATCAAGACGGAAAAGAATTTGAAATATGTCAAGGATATTATTCCGTACAAGCCATTGATAAAAAAGGCTTGAGTGGCATAGACAAAGTGAAAATAAATGTGAAACAAAAAAAAGAGAAGTGAAAAAATAACGGTAATACACATTTTCCCAATGATAAACCCGCCTATTTTACACATTTTTCCGACGAATAATCAAGCAAATTTACACATAAGAAGATACTGAACAAAGAAATAAGGCTTAACCCACATTGCAGCCTTTCAGGTTATAAATAGCTGTAGATCCGGCATGTCCATTTTTTCAAATTCCGATTTTTGCACTACAGATTTTCGTTTGGTAAAGGGTAGCGGTTTATAGTTGAGCCGTCGATAAATTGCTTCGGCCCTGGTTGTGCTGTCGCACGCCACCGGCTGGCTACCGGCCGGGATGTCTGACCCCGCGCCCATGCTACGCTCGGTGATTTTAGACCGCAGCACAACCGAATCCGCCAACTATATGGAACTTGCCGGCTTTGCCGCCGCAATCCCTTACAAACTTGATTTCATCGTCTTCGACGCCTGCTTTATGGGCGCGATAGAAGTTTGCTGCGAACTGAAAGACAAAACGGATTACCTGGTTGCCTCGCCCGCCGAGGTGTTGTCGCCGGGATTTGTCTATTCCACCATGATGCGGCATTTGTTCCGGATCGAAGCGGATTTGACGGCAGTCGCAAAGGATTTTTACGGCTACTTCAACGCCCAAAGCGGCCTGCTTCGGTCGGCAACGGTCAGCGTGGTACGTACGGCAGAACTGGATGCGTTAGCCGATACTTTCCGGGAGATTGCGGAACAGGCCGGCAGTGACGA
>JAISAF010000115.1 GCA_031266855.1 Spirochaetales bacterium | reverse complement strand
ATAGTATGTTGCATATTTAGCCGTGTCAAGCGGCTTTTCCGTATGATTTTTTATACGGTTATCAACACAACGCCTGCCAGAATGAAAACAATCGCAATCAGGTAAAAAGAATATTTTTGAAATGATGTCCCCTGTGTTTTTGCTAAACAGGCTTTAAAAATTTTTTGTGCCGTTTTTATTTTGGAAATTCATTTATGGCCTCCCGCCAGTTTGTATTCCAATCCTTTTATATTTCCAATCATCTTAACAAATTTTTCCGTACTGTACGCCATCTTAAAATTTACCTTATAGCCTCGTTTTTATTGTGCAAACCGGCGGCGGGGAAGCAGCGGTCTCTGAAAAACGCCGTTTTTTCCTGAAAATCCTTAAAATTGCGCGCTTTGGCAGATTACTTGCCGTTCCTGCTGTTTTACTCTGTACCTATAACGAAATCGGGTACGGGCAATCCCGCGTGACGGTTTGCATGCCGCCGCCGGAGGCGGCGGGTTTAAAGGCCGCGGTTTTTTGCTGTGCAAAAAACCGCGTGCGGCAATCCCGCGATTTTGCCGAAGGCAAAATCGTGGCTGCCGGGTTATGGGCGCATAATTGTCTCACGGCAATTATGCGGCCCCCGGAATTGCCGCATGGCAATTCCGGGGGCTGGTTCCAGGCTTCCCCCGCGTGAGGGATAGGAGGGGTTGCGGAGCAAGCCCGAAGGGCCGGAGCGTAAGCGTAGCCCCGGATAGCCCGGTCCGGCTCTTGTTTTGCGGGTATCCGCAAAACAAGAGCCGGACACGCCCAAATCCTTGAAATTCTTTTAAAAAATCGAAAAAAAAACACTTCGCGTTCAATCAAACAGGTTTTTTTGCTGTGTTATAAGGGTATGAAGAGAAATATTCTGGGGAAGGGCTGGGCTTTTCCGCTGGGGCCGGATTTGAGTGGGGCGCTGGGGATGTCGGCATACGAGAAGAGTGTGGAGGAGAGTATTCGTATTATTCTGGGGACGATGCCGGGGGAAAGGCTGATGAGGCCGGATTTTGGGTGCAGGATTCATGAGATGGTTTTCGCGCCGGATTCTTTGCGGACGGTGAGTCTGGCGGAGCATTATGTGCGGGAGGCTTTGGTGCGCTGGGAGCCGAGGGTTATTGTGAAGGAGGTGCGGGGCGGGGTGGATGGGGGGAGTCCGGGGCTGGTGAATATCCGGATCGATTACGAGATTCGGTCGGTGAATACTTTTTTTAATATGGTGTATCCGTTTTATTTGGAAAGGGGGGAACGTGATTCTCAAAGACAGTTTGGATGACAGGTCCTTTGGCGATATTGTGGAGGAGGCGCTGCGGCTGATTCCGCGTTACTGTCCTGAATGGACGAATCACAATCCGGCGGATCCGGGGGTAACGCTGATTGAGCTTTTTGCGTGGATGACGGAGATGACGCTGTATCGTTTGAACAGGGTGCCGCACAGGACGTATCTGGCGCTTCTGGAGCTTTTGGGTTTGTATCCGGTTCCGCCGCAGGCGGCTAGGGCTGTTGTGCGTTTTTTTCTTGCGGCTGGTTGTAAAAAGCCTGTTGTTGTGCGTAAGGGGCGAAGGATTGCGGCGGCGGATGGCGGGGAGGGGGATATTATTTTTGAGACCGAGCGGGATATTCTTGCTTCCGCGAATGAGCTTGCCGCCTGTGTAAACCGCTGTGGGGAGCTGTGGACTGATTACTGGCGCGGTGATGGTGAGTTCGCGGGTTTTCCGCTTTTTGAGGCTCATGATACGGTGGAGCATATTCTTTATCTTGCTTCGCCGTCCTTTGCGTATTTACGTGATGGTCATACAATCGAGATTTCCTTTCTTGCTTCGCAGGAGCTTCTGAGTGTGCGGGATGAGGTGGTTAATTATTTTTTTTGGGAATACTGGGATGGCAGGGCGTGGGCGCATATTGCCGCTTCGCGTTGCGGGGATAATGTTTTGCGTTTCCGGGGGCCGGTGGATATCGCGGCCTGTGGGGTAAACGGCAGGGAGGGGTTCTGGCTGCGGGCTGTTTTGTCGGATATTCCTGAAAGTCCGCGTGCCTTGCGTGTTCGGGCTATACGTTTTTGTACGCGTTTTTTGGGGCAGGGTTTTGCTCCTGATTTGTGTTTTGTGAACTCCGGGCCGCAGTATAATCCGGTGGATATGAATAGCGATTTTCGTATTTTTTCGCAGGCGCCTTCCTTTAATGAGATGTTTTATCTTGCGGCGGATGGGATTTTTTCCCGAAAGGGGCTAAAGGCCGGGATCGTGTTTACGTTGAGCGAAATTTATGTTCCGGGGGAGGAAAACGATGAGGCGCGTTTTGCCTGGGAATACTGGGATGGGAATTCCTGGGTAAATCTTGAGTCGGGGGTGAATCCTGAGGCGGCTGGGAAGGAGGGTTCTTCGGGTTTCCGGGATGGGACGTTCGGGTTCCGGCAGTCGGGGGTGGTTTCCTTTGTAATACCGGAAAAGGCTGGGAAAACGGAGGTGAATAACGAGGAGCATTTCTGGATACGGGTCCGGCTTCTGGCACAGGATCTGGCCCGTGGCGGGGAGTATGTGAGGGATGAGAAGGATAACTGGATATGGCGGTTTTCGTCAAAGGTTCAGTCGCCGGTAATGGGTAGAATACGGATTACTTTTGAGGCGGGGATGGAGTTTCCACAGGAGATCCTTTCCTGTACGAATTTCAAATGGAACGATTTAGAGCCGCTTTTTCGCGTGGAGACGGCGGCGGGGGCAGCGGACACGGTGGGAACGATGGACGCGGCGGGGGCAGCGGGAACGGCGGGAACGCTGGAAACGGCGGAGACGGCGGGAAGCGGCGGAGATACTGTGCGGGAGGCTGTTTTGTTTGATGTGGCGCGGGCTTCGCCGCCTGAGTTGTATCTGGGGTTCAGGGAAGCCTTTCCGCCGGGAGAGGCCGCTTTGTATTTCAGGTTGAGGGAAGACTCCTGCGCGGGAAAGCGCGGGCCGGTGTCCGGGCTTCTTCCCGGATTGCCGGACTATGGTTTCGCGGTGGACAGCGGGGTAAAGGCGCGGCCTATTACGCTGAGCTGGGAATACTGGAATGGTTCGCGGTGGAGCGGCCTGGCGGTAAACGATTATACGGAGTGTTTCCATGAATCGGGTTTTGTGGAATTTACCGCCGGGGCTGATATGGCGCGGAAAAAAGAGTTTGGGAAAAACCTCTACTGGTTACGGCTGAGTTTTATGTCGGGTAGTTTTGAGGCGCGGCCTTTTGTTCAGGCAATTGTTTTGAACGCGGTGTATGCGCGTAACGCGGTAAGTTATACGAATGAGATTGCCGGTTCGGGAACAGGCGGGCCGGGACAGAAGGCGCGGCCCGCCCACGGGCCGCTGTTACCGGGCCTTACGCTGTATGTCGGGGAAGGTTCGATTCCTCCGGCAAAGGAAATTGAGGTGATGAAGGCCGAGGGCATAGAGGAACCGTACTATGAGGAAGCGGGCGGGGTCTGGGTGCGCTACCGGGAGGTTCCGAATTTTTATGCTTCCGGCCCTATGTCGCGGCATTTTGTCGTGGATTACGGGAGCGGCGGGATTCTGTTCGGCGATGGCAGGCGGGGGATAAATCCGCCCTGCGGCAAGTTTAATATTAAGCTGGCTTCCTATTATTCCGGCGGGGGCGAAGCGGGGAACCTCGCGCCGGGTATGCTGCGCGTACTGTCGGAAAACATTCCCTTCGTAACAGGCTGCGATAATCCTTTTCCCGCTGAGGGCGGGGCGGACAGGGAAAGCGTGGACAGCCTGAAAGCGCGGGCCGCGGGGATTCTCAAAAGCCGGGGAAGGGCTGTTACCGCCGGGGATTTCGAGTGGCTGGCGCATGAGGCTTCTTCCTCCGTAGGCAGGGCGTTTTGCCTAAAGGAAAAAAACCGCCAGGACGAAATCCGCCTCGCGCTTATTCCCGCGGTTTCCCGCGCCGCCGATCCGCGCGGCAGGCCCATTCCTTCGCGGGAACTTCTGCGCCGCGTCCAGTCCTACCTTGAGGAGCGGAAACTCGTTGGAACGAAGATACGCCTTCAGGGGCCTGTGTACCATCCGTTCAATATTTTTCTGACCGTGACCGCCGCCGCGGGCGTTCTTGACCAGGAACGGCTGAAAAACAGCATTGAGGTCTCGCTGCGGAAAACTTTTCATCCGCTGTGGGGAGGTTCCGGCGGTGGCTGGGATTTCGGGAAGGCGGTAAGCGCCGGAGCCGTTTTCAAGCAGCTCGAAAAAACCGAAGGGCTTCTTTCCGTGGACGAGGCGGCGCTTTTTGATATTGACGCCGGCGTTGTCGTCGAAAAACTGGTATTGCAGGACGACGAGCTGCCCTTTCTGGAGGAGCTGCGTATTACGCAAAGGGGGGATTAAAAGCCGTCTTCGGGCGCATTCCACAGGGCGCGGTGAGCGGCCACGACAATAAATTTCCTATAGGAAAGCGACTGTCTTCAGGCGCATTCCGGGGCCGCTAACGCGGCCCCGGAACCGGGCTTTGCGGGACTCCGCTATCGCTGCGGCCACAGCGCGGAGCGCTGTGGCTGCTTCGCATCCCTCCAATCCCTTGCGCGCGCACCAGCGACGGCCCGCGATTTTGCATTCTGCAATTTCGCGGGCCAGCCTCATTGCGCGTGCCCGGCGGCAGCGGCAGCCTTGTATATGCTTCGCATATACAAGGCTGCGTACTCTTTGCGCACGGAATTGCCATAGGCAATTCCGTGACCGGGTTTTGAAGCTGTAACCGTAACAGGTGGCTGTTAGCGTGGCAGCGGCAGCCAGAAGACCGTTCTGTTAAAAGAACACCTGCAAAATTGCTATGCAATTTTGCAGGTCTGCTTGTACGGCCTGATTAGCCGCTGCGCTGCGCGCCTGGTGGCAAACCACGCAATTTTGCCCAGGCAAAATTGCGCCCACCGGGTTCTACGCACATAATTGTCTTTGGCAATTGCGCGGCATAATTCTGATCTGCCGCCTGGCAGCCGGTGTTATACGCCATACGGTTTTTTGCTTTGCAAAAAACCGTATGGCGCAGCCGCTGGTGCGGCGCCAGGGATTCCGGGGGCGCGATAGCGCCCACTACAATCCATACTTATCGGAAAGCGACCGTCTTCGGGCGCATTGGAGCGGAAAGCCCGCAGGAATTGCATGAGCAATTCCGAGGACTTGGAGCGGAAAGCCCGGCCCCGGCGCGAAGCGCTGAGGAGGCGCCCATCTTCCGCCTGCCTGCCTTGACCTGCTCCCCCCGCGGGTGATATATAAATATATGGAAACATGTGATGGCAAAATCGGACATTTTTGCGGCGTTATCGGGATTTATTCCCCGTCTGAAATAAACATTCCCGAAAAACTGTTTTTTCTCCTTTTCGCGCTCCAGCACAGGGGGCAGGAAAGCTGCGGCATCGCCTACAGGAAAAATGACCGGATTGTGGCGTATAAGGATCTGGGAATGGTAAGCACGGTGCTGGGGCGTTACCTTTCAGAAGACCGGCCCTCGCGGATCGGCATAGGGCATGTGCGCTATTCAACCAGCGGCGGCAACAAACTGGAAAACGCCCAGCCAATGGTGGTAAGCTGCAACAAGGGCGAAATCGCTCTGGCGCATAACGGCAATATTTCCAACACCGAAGAACTCAAAGCAATGCTCTTCGCCGAAGGTTCCATTTTCCAGAGCACCTCCGATACGGAACTCATTCTGCATTACCTTTCGCGCCTGCGCTGGAAGGATTTCACCGGCGCCTTAACCGAAACCCTGCTGCGCTTTGAAGGCGCCTACAGCCTGGTTATGATATGGAATCAAACCCTTATCGGCATCCGCGATCCTTTCGGCTTCCGCCCTCTGTATTACGGAACAAAGGACGGCGTGACGGTTTTCGCCTCGGAGACCTGCGCGCTTGATATTCTTCAAATAACCGATTACCGCGGCGTGGAACCTGGCGAAATGATCATCGTGGATGATTCGGGGACGCGCAGCATTCACTTTGCCAAATCCGAAAAAATACGGCAGTGCGTGTTTGAACTCATTTATTTCGCGCGCCCCGACAGCCATATATTTGGGCACTCCGTTCATCTGGTTAGAAAACACATGGGAGCGGCCCTCGCCCGCCACGACCGGGAAAGCGGTTTTTCCGGCGCGGATTTGGTACTGCCGGTTCCCGATTCAGGAAACAGCGCGGCCCTCGGCTATGCGGAGGAGGCGGGAATTCCCTTTGACCTGGGCCTTACACGCAATCACTACACAGGCCGTTCCTTCATCATGCCGACACCCGGCCAGCGGGAACTCGCGGTACGGATGAAACTGCACCCCATACGGGACATCCTTGAAGGGAAACGCGTTATTCTGGTCGATGATTCCCTCGTGCGGGGAACAACCAGCCGGATTATCGTCGAGCTTATCCGCGAAGCCGGAGCCAGGGAAGTCCACCTGAGGCTCTCCTCGCCGGAAATTAAATGGCCCTGCTTTTTCGGCATCGACATCCCCACCCGGCAGGAACTTATTTCAAACCAGATGGATCCCCAGGCCCTGGCGCGGCATATCGGCGCGGACAGTGTGCGTTTTCTCGAAGAACGCCAGCTCTGCGGCTGTCTGCCCGAAGCCGGTGATTTTTGCTACGCCTGCTTTAACGGGGATTACCCCTGCAAAGTAAAAATACAGAATTAGCGGCGGCTCTTGAGAATAAGGCCGCGTAGCGGATGCGGAAGCCTTCCGATCTTTTTTTAGGCGCCTCCCCGGCGCTTCGCGCCGGGGCCGGGCTTTCCGGGACTCCGCTATCGCTGCGGCCCCGCCTGCGGCGTGGCTGCTTCGCATCCCTCCAATCCCTGGCGCGCGCACCAGCGGCTTTTCGCGACATACTTTGAAAAAAAAATTACCGC
>JAISAF010000073.1 GCA_031266855.1 Spirochaetales bacterium | reverse complement strand
GTACCCGGAGTTTGGCGCGCAGTGGGTTTTGGATGAGCTGGATAATTTTGCTTTTCGGGATTCCGATGTTTTTCAGATCGATGAGGAAACAAAAGAATGTCTGCGAACCTGTCTGCCCTGGTGGGCCGGGCGCAGCGTTCGGGATGCCGCCATCGCGCGTATACCCGCCGGGGCTCTGGCCGCGAATACGGAGCTTGTGTATATCCTTACGTCGTTGGGCAGTGGTATCGGACACCTTGCCATTGATTACGAAAAATGCATGAAACGCGGGTTGCGTTCCATTATGGAAGAGGCCGCCCGTCTGGAGAAGGGCCTTGGCTCCGCGCCGGAAGACGCCCGGCGCAGGGAATTCTACCAGGCTGTACAAATTGTCTGCGGGGCGGTTATTAAATATGCGGTGCGTTTTGCGGTTCGCGCGGAGGAAATGGCCGCGGTGGAGCGGGTTCCGGCGCGCAGGCTGGAGCTTGAGGAGATTGCGCGGATCTGCCGCAAAGTGCCGGAATATCCAGCCGAAACATACCATGAGGCGCTTCAGTCTTTCTGGTTTGCCCATCTTGTTTTGCAGATCGAGTCGAATGGTCACAGTATATCTCCCGGCCGTTTTGACAAATATATGTTTCCCTATTACGATGCCGGTCTGCGGGCGGGCTGGCTGGGGCGCGAGAGGGCGAAAGAGCTTACGGAGAACCTCTGGGTAAAACTGAACGGGATTATCAAGCTGCGGGACAGGACCGGATCAAAAGCCTTTGGCGGCTACCCGATGTTTCAAAACCTGATTGTGGGCGGGGTGGATGAAAACGGCAATGACTGTACAAACGATTTGAGTTTTCTGTGCATGGAAGTAACACGGGAACTCCGGCTGCCGCAGCCTTCGCTTTCCGTGCGCTGGCACGAGGGCGCGTCTAGAGAGTTTATGCGGGCCGCGGTGGAAATAGTCCGCGCGGGTATCGGTATGCCCGCGTTTTTTAATGACGGGGTTATCGTGCCTATGCTTGAGGGTATGGGTTATACGCGGGAAGAAGCCCGGAATTACGCGGAAGTCGGCTGTGTGGAGCCCCAGGCGCCGGGTACAACCGAGGGCTACTACCCTTCGGGTTTTCTGAATCTGGGCAAGGTGCTGGAACTGACGCTGAACGGGGGGTTCAATCCTGTTTCGGGAAACACGCTTGGCCTTAAAACGCCCGAAGCCTTCGACAGCTTTGAGGGGTTTTACGCCGCCTTCAAAGACCAGTTGCGGTATTTCTGCCGCCTTATGGCTGGCGCTATTGATATTATCGACGCGGTAAACGGAGAGCTTGCTCCGGTTCCTTTTTGTTCCTGTTTTGTGGCGGACTGTCTCCCGCGCGGCCTTGATATACGCCAGGGCGGGGCGCGTTACAATTTTTCCTCGCCCAACGCCGTGGCCATAGCCAACGCCGCGGACTCTCTTATGGTTATCAAGGGGGCGGTTTTTCGGGACAATATCATCGGTTACGATGATTTGCGGCAGGTTCTGGCGCGGGACTTCGAGGGGCATGAAGCCCTGCGCCAGCGCCTTCTGAACGCGTATCCCAAATATGGTAACGACATCGACGAGGTCGACTTTTTTGCGCGCGACATTGCCGGGGAAGTAAGTACAATTTTTTCTTCTATACCAAATGTCCGCGGCGGGCATTTTCAGGTTGGTTTGCAGAGCATTTCCGCCCACGCGCTTTTTGTCAATTCCATCGGCGCTACCCCGGATGGCAGGAAGATGTCGATGCTTCTTGCCGATGGCGGCTGTTCGCCCGCTCAGGGCCGGGACGTTCAGGGGCCTACGGCGGTTTTGCGCTCAGTGGCAAAGATCGACCACTGCGCTATTCCTAACGGAACCCTGCTGAATATCAAGCTGCATCCAAGCCTTGTGGAGAGCCGAAAGGGTATGGAAGACCTTATCTCTTTAGTGGAGTCCTTTTTTCTCATGAAGGGCCAGCATGTTCAGTTCAATGTTGTCGGCGCCGAAACCCTGCGCAAAGCCCAGGAAGACCCGTCTGCCTACCGGGACCTGGTGGTACGGGTGGCGGGTTTCAGCGTGTACTTCGTTACAATCGACAGGATTCTACAGGAGGACATTATCCGCAGAACCGAACAGGTGGTGTTTTAGAGCCTGTTCAATATCTTATTTATAATTCGGAATTTGGGCGCATTTGCGGCGTAAAACGCCGCAAACCGGGCTTTCCGCTTCAATTCCTCGGATTTGCTTATGCAAATCCTGTGGGATTTCCGCTGCAATCCCTTGCGCCGCGCAGCGAGCGAATTTGCAGAATGCAAATTCGCGGTCAGCCCCGTGCGCGCACAGCGGCAGCGCAAAATCGTTTCGCTTACCGTCAGCCCATGCCGGTGCGCCTAACGCGTTTTGCAGTCATAAACGCAGGATTGTTATGCGCAATTTTATTTTGTAAATTGCGCATAACTCGTTTTAATGCCGGGAATACGTTATGCGTAATTCCGGGGCCCGGTTCCAGGTTGGATAAATACGTGTGCAGCGCGAAGCGCTGCGCACGGGGGATAAGCCCGCGAATTTGCCGAGGTAAATTCGCGTGTCCGCCGCTGGTGCGCGCGCACAGCGGCAGCGCAAAATCGTTTCGCGATTTTACCACCAGCCAGGATGCATGGGCGACCAGCCCCCCCTGCGCGCCCAAAAATTTCCTGGAATAGACTTTTTTAATAGCCTGTTAAAGTTGACAGGAGGGAATTCTACAGAAACATACAAACGTGTAAAATAACTTCAGGTATTTCTGAAATGTCTGTTATTCTAACAGGTGGTAAACAATGAAAGTTATCTACAAAATAACTTATCCTAATGGGAAAATTTATATAGGGAAAGATTCGACAGGGGATAATCTTCGTTATTTTGGAAGCCCTAACAGAGAATATTTAGAAAATGATTTCTCATGGGAGCAACAAAAAGACATAACATTACGAAAAGAATTGCTTTTTTTTGATAATGAAATTTCCGAAACCGCACTTATCAAAAAAGAGAATGAACTAATTGAAAAATATGAATCAAATAATCCTGATAAAGGATACAATTTGGTTCCAAAATATTCAAAAATCAATTGAAGATATATTCCCCCTGCCCGCCATTTTAGCGAAGCCCGGCTATGAGTACCCGGTTTTTCGTATTCCTACAAACAAAGAGATTCTTCACCCAAGGACGGCGTTACGCGCTATACTCAGATAAATACGTCCCCGTGCCGGCTTTACTTTCCGGTCAAAGACAATAAGCGGCTGTTTTTCTATGCACCTGGCTGTCCACCAGTACATATCGGCGGCGGTTTTGATGGGGATGCGGTAGCGTTTTGGGATATACGCGTAGCCCGCTATCGCCTCTTTTTGCCAAAGCCGGTACAGGGCAAGATGGCCGCCAATAAAGGCCGAAAACTCCCGCGGGTTTTCCAGGGCGTAATCCGCGCTGACAATTTCCGGCGAAGCGCTGTTCAGGGGCAGGTAACGGCGGCCCAGGGCTGTGTCTTCGGCTATATCCCGGATAAAATTGATGTACTGCATGGCCCTGCCCAG
>JAISAF010000039.1 GCA_031266855.1 Spirochaetales bacterium | reverse complement strand
CTACAATAAATTTCTTCTCGGAAAGCGACTGTCTTCAGGCGCATTTTTTGCGGCTAACGCCGCAAAAAACCGGGCTTTCCGCTGCAAGTCCTCGGATTTGCTAATGCAAATCCTGTGGGCTTTCCGCTACAATCCCTTGCGCTTCCCAAGGGTTTTCAAGATAGTGAACAGTCTTTAAGCCCGTAATTGCCGTACCCAGCCCGCCTTTCAAAAGCAAATCAAGATCGCCCCTGTGCGTAAACCCGCCAATAACCACTTCCCCGACCCCGCGTTTCAAGGCATCCAGGGAACTGCGTACTTTAGGAATCATTCCCCCCGTAATTACTCCCGCCCCGATTTCCTCCTCGGCATCGGCGGCTCCTACACGAAGAAGCAGCTTCCCGTCTTTCATAATACCAGGAATATCCGACAAATACACAAGAGCCTCCGCCTCAGCCGAACACGCTATTTCCAGCGCCGCCTCATCCGCGTTGATATTCAGGGCGCGGCCGTGGCCGTCCATCGACACCGAAGCAATAAGAGGAATATAACCCGCCCGCGCCAGAACACAGGCCACTCCCATATCAAGCCCCGTAACACGGCCCGTCCTGTTCCCCGACGCGGGATCAATAGACTCGCCCATAAAAAAACGCCCGTCGCAGCCCGACAAACCCACAGCCGGAACACCGCAGCTTTCAAATATCCGCACCAGATACGTATTCATCTTACCCGCCAGCACCATATCCACAATATCCATCTCGGCGGCGCTCGTCTGGCGTATACCGTCCCTGAACACAGGTTCCAAACCAAAAATCTTCGTAATCCTGCTAACCTCAGCGCCCCCGCCATGCACAACAAAAAAACAGTACCTGTCTTTCAAAGCGGCTATATCAGAAACAAGATCCTTCAACGTCTCTTCCACGCCGGCCGCCCTGCCGCCGATTTTTACGATTACAAGCGGTTTTTCTCCAAACGGTTTTTCCATTTGTATATCTCCACGCAAATTATATCCCGCAAACGTATCACCCACGGAATTGCACGTGGCAATTCCGTGGCCTTATTTTGAAGCTGCCATGCGCCAGGGATTGCAGCGGAAAGCCCGCAGGAAAGCGCCCTCCGGCGCTTTCCGAGGACTTGCAGCGGAAAGCCCGGTTTCCAGCGCGAAGCGCTGGAAAGGCGCCCAAAAACTTAGATCTCCCCATGAAGGGAAAGCCCCTCGGCCTCCGCGAAACCAAAACGGATATTCATATTCTGCACTGCCTGACCCGAAGCGCCTTTCCACAAATTATCGATAACCGAAAGAAGAATGATCCTGTCCCCCTCGATATGCCAGCCTATATCGCAGCGGTTCGATCCCCGCACATGCAGGGTTTCAGGAATACGATCGCCGGTCAGCCGCACACAGGGCCTGTCCCCGTAAGCCTCCCGGTAAACAGCCTCCACCTCGTCAGAACCAAGCGGCCGCGTAAGCTCCGCGACCGACGTTACCGCCATGCCCTGCTTCAAAGGCACAAGATGCGGAGTAAAAAGAATATCAAGCCCGCTGCCCGCCACACTATCCAAACCCTGCCTGATCTCCGGCTGGTGCCGGTGAACGCGCCCCGGACTATAGGCGCAGGTATTCTCCGAACGCTCGCAAAAAAGATACGCCTGCTTGACATTGCGGCCCGCGCCGGAAATGCCCGAAAGCGCGCTCGTAATCACCAGCCCCTTCAAAAGCCCCGCGCGCGACAAAGGCAGAAGCGGAAGCAGGGTCGCCGTCGGATAACAACCCGGATTCGCGATGACATCAGCCCGCTTTATATCCGCGGTAAACCACTCCGCAAGACCATAAACCGCTCTCTCAAGAATATCCGGCCGCGGCGGCTTTTCCCCATACGTGCGTTCAAACAAAAGCGGATCCTTAAGCCGCAAATCCGCCGACAAATCAATAAGCGGCGTATTCCCAAAAAACGGAGCGCACACCTTAACCGAAGCAAGATGAGGCAGCGCCGCGAAAACCACATCAGGCTTTGCCGCCACAACCTCCTCCACACTCAAAAGCCGCCCCTCCCGCCCCCGCGTCTTCAAAAGAACCGAAGACGAAAGAACAGAAGAGGAAAGCCCGTAGTCCGTATCGCACAAAGCCATACCCGCGTGGGACGAAGAACCCGGAAGAATCTCCGTAATTTCCCGGTGCCCCGCAAGCAGCCGTAACAGAATCATCCCCGTATACCCTGTCGTACCCAGAATCGCCGCCTTCAATTTACTCCTCCAAATCGGGAATCTTCTCCCGCAGCTTATCAATAATAATAGAACCCGCGACCCCGCCCCGCATCACCATAAGAACCGTATCATCCCCCGCGATAGTCCCCAGAATTTCCTCCATACCAAGATTATCCAGCGCAAGAGCCACGCTATTCGCATGCCCCGTCAGCGTCCGCACAACCCCGACATTATTGGAAAACTCAATAGAAACATAGCCCCGCTGAAAATCCTGCACATAACTCTTCTCCGACTCCCGCCTGTCCTCATCACCAGGCAGCGTATAATAGTAACCCGTCTGCCCCTCCGAAACCTTCCCCACCTTCAGCAGCTTCAAATCGCGCGACAGCGTCGCCTGCGTCACCGAAAACCCCTCCGCAATCAGCAGCCCCAGCAGTTCCTCCTGGCTCGCCACCCGGT
Organism: Spirochaetales bacterium; assembly: GCA_031266855.1. GTDB lineage: Bacteria > Spirochaetota > Spirochaetia > DTKZ01 > DTKZ01 > JAISAF01. The sequence continues at coordinate 681 of JAISAF010000039.1, read as the reverse complement.
TGCCCTTTATGATACGCTTAATCGCCTTCAAACGGTTTTGCCTTTCCTTCACAATCCCCGCCCGCTTTTTTCTGAATATTTATACTGAATTATTGAATAAAATTGCACAATATGTCAAGTTCCGGAAAAAGGGACAAAGCCCCCGCATATTTTCCCGATCATTAGGGCGCGTCTTTTTGCCCGCATACGCGGACAAAAAAACCGGGCTTTCCGCTCCAAGTCCTCGGAAGCGCCCATGCGCTTCCTGTGGGCTTTCCGCTACAATCCCTCGCGCGGCAGCTCAGAAACCGGAATTTTTACCGCGAAGTCGAAAAAGTTAAATAAGTTTTTGATCTTACCCCGCCCGGCGTAGTCTCCAGACTACGCCGGGTTAGAAGCAAGGCTCCTGCCTTGCTTTTGTTTTCACGTCTTCTTTTCGACTTTGCGGTTTTTCTTTCTTGTTTTTTTATTTCGCATAGCACTTGACTGTTTTATTTCGGTGTGCTATAAATTGGCATAGTTTTGTAAAAAGGGGGGCGCGGTGAACAGGCGGATTGTATCAAAAAGCGGCAAACAGTTTTCCCCGCATCCATGCAGTGCGCATAACGCGCGCGTAACTCTTGCGTTATGCGCCCTTGTGGGGGGCGGCGGGGGGGGGGGGGGGGGGGGGGTGGGGGGGGGGGGGGGGGGGGGGGGGGGGGG
>JAISAF010000024.1 GCA_031266855.1 Spirochaetales bacterium | reverse complement strand
TTTTTTCCGGTTCTTTCAGCACGGCTACATTTTTCCCCGCCGCGGCCTTCTGCGCCAGCGGGCGCAGATCATCCGCCCGCGCGAAGGCGGTAATACGGCTCAGGGTAATTTTATCCATTTATTATCTCCATTATGATTATCAAGTTTACTCCTCCATAACAGGCCGTACATCGGCGTTGATTTTCGTATAAGAATCCGCGCTTCAATATCAGAATTTGGGCGCATTTTTTGCAGTCAGGGAATTTGCGCCGCAAATTCCCTGACTGCAAAAAACCGGGCTTTCCGGGACTCCGCTATCGCTCCGGCCCCGGCGCTGCACGCCGTGGCTGCTTCGCATCCCTCCAATCCCTTGCGCACCCAAGGGCTTGCCGGATATTGAACAGGCTCTAAGGTGCCAGGCACCTTTTCGTGTTTCACTGAATAGCGTAACATTTTATAATGTGCTATCAAAAAAGGTGCCTGGCACTTTTTTAATTCCGGGGGCTGGTTTTGCGTTGCCGCTCGCGCGCCAGGGATTGAAGCGGAAATCCCGGAGGGCTTGCGAAAGCAAGACCGAGGAATTGGAGCGGAAAGCCCGGCCCCCGCGTTGCGCGGGGGAGGCGCCCAAATTCTTCCGTGATGGAATAAACGTGGTGGTCAGAGTATTCATGTTTAGATTTTTACCTTTCGTTTAACGTATGTGGTGAGAAGCTCGACTGCCAGGGCGAAGACAAATACGATGAGCACGGCCAGTCCCGCACGGCCCAGTTTATAGCTGTTCATGGCGGCGAGGATGGTATACCCTACGCCTCCGGCGCCGACCATGCCGAGGATGGCGGCTTCCACGTAATTTGTTTCGAACCGCAGTGCCGTCCACGCGATAATGCCTGAGAGCGATGAGGGAAGAACCGCCCCGAAAAACACCTGTACCCGGCTGGCCCCGCCTGTGCGGACAGCTTCGATGGTCTGGCTGGGGACTTCTTCAAATATCTGGGCGAAGACCCTGCCGAAGAATCCGACTACATGGAAGAGCAGTCCCATAATGCCCGCCGCCATGCCGAAGCCCATAGAGGCCAGTACCAGAAGAACCCACACCGGAGTCGGTACTGCCCGGATAAAGGCGAAGAGGCTTTTCAGGATAAAGGACAATGGTTTCCAGGGAGTAATGTTACGCGCTGCCAGAGCGCCTAACACAAGGCCGGCAAGCATGCCGTAGATAAGCGCCAGAACAGCCACGGCTATTGTTTCCAGCAGGGTAAGCAGGGTAAGGGAAAACCTTTCGGTAGAAAACCGGCTCATATCAAGAAACACCTTGCCAAGTTTTGGCAGCCGTTCAATAAGTTTCGCCAGGTCCAGATCGAGCAGCCCCAGGGATACCACCGTAAGAACCGCCAGGGCGGCCAGAAACAGATACACCGGCATATCCCGCTTTGCGTCTCCCACACGGATGCCGGGACGCCTGGGCCTCTGCCTGTATGGGCTAAGGGTTCCGGCGGAGGGAAGAACATCGGCGGGAGGCAGAACAATCGTATAATCTTCCGGGTTCATATATATCTCCTATACATATATTTATACATACGCTTATACATACATATCTCCTATGGTAAAGTCGTTAAAATTCCACGTTAAAATCCCGCATCAAAATCCTGCATTAAAATCCTTAAGTTAAAATAATTTTCCGCAGACAATCAGTCAGCAGATTTACGCTGATGACAATAACGCCTACCGCGATAATCGTGGTGGAAGCCGCGGCATAGTTGTACTGTTTTATATAGCCCATCAGAAGCAGGCCGATGCCGCCCGCGCCGACCATTCCAAGAATCGTGGAAGACCGGATATTGAGTTCCACGCTGTAGAGTATCCAGGCAACAAAACCGGGCAGGGCCGCGGGCAGAACAGCCTGTAAAACAACAGGCGGCATGGACGCCCCGGTGGCAAGAAGGGGTTCCATATTTTCCCCGGCGGCTTCATCAAGTGTTTCAATAAAAAACCGGGTAAGCTGGCCTGTGGTGGAAATGGTAAGGGCCAGAACCCCCACGATGGTTCCGATACCAAAAGCCGCAACCAGGATAAAAGCCCACACCAGATCCGGAATATTACGCAGAACCGAAGCGAATCCCCGGACAAGGCTGCTGATACCAGGAACGCGGCAGAGGGCCGGTGTCCCCGCAAGCGCCAGGCTTAAGGCCAGTACAGCGCCCATTCCGGCGGAAGCTATTGCCATATACAGGGTTTGCATAAGCGCGCGCAGCAGGGCTTCCCACTTGTCCATATACGGAGGAATAAAATCCACGGCAATAAAATTCCAGAACTCTCCCTGGGCGAGCAGGGCCTCGAGGGGATTAAAGCCCGTAAAACCCGTGGAAAGGACAAACACTATGACAAGAACAGTCAAAAAAACAAAAGCGGCGCGGCGGCTTTCCCGCGAGGCGAGCTTTATTCTGGAATTATCCATTTTGCCCATCCCTTAGCCCTTCTTTTATCCCGTCCCGTATTCCGTCATGCGGTTCTTCCCGTATCCCGCTATGCATCCCTTCCCGTATTTCATCCCGTATCCCGCCCTTTATACCATCCCCGATCATCAGTTGTTTTATGGGCTTATTGTAAATTTTCTCAATCACGGATTCCTTTAATTCCGCGGCTGGCCCGTCAAAAACAATACCGCCCCGGTACATTCCAATTATGCGATCCGAGTAGCGCAGCGCCGCGTCCACCTGATGAAGATTAACGATGCAGGCGATAGCGCTCCGGTGGCAGACATCCCGAATCAGATCCATAACAACCTGGGCGCTGGCCGGATCCAGGGACGCGATAGGCTCATCGCAAAGCAGGATCGAAGGCTGCTGCATCAGGGCGCGCACAATTCCGACCCGCTGCCTCTGCCCGCCGGATAATTCCCCCGCCCGGTGGTACAGAAAACTACCCAGGCCGGTCTGCGTAAGTATTTCCACAGCCTGTTTTTTATCCGCCTCCTGATACCGGCCCAGGATGCCATCGAGGGTACTCATATACCCAAGCCGCCCATGCATAACGTTCTGCATAACCGTCAGTCGCGCGACCAGATTATGATGCTGAAAAACCATCCCAACCCGGCGGCGCAGACCGCGCACGCGGACAGCCGGAGCGCCGGTCATCTCCTCGCCCTCAATAAAAATATGCCCCGCCGTAGGCGTAACCAGACGGTTAATGCAGCGCAGAAGAGTTGACTTCCCCGCGCCGGAAGGCCCGATAACGCCAATCATCTCGCCCCGCGCCATGGAAAAACTTACATTATCCACCGCGGGACCTTCGCCGCCCCGGTATACTTTTTTCAGATTCCGCACCTCAAGAACAGGGTTCAAACAGATCCTCCCGCACGACCACCATGCTCCCGCCGGGAGCATGGGCTGTTTTCTTTCGCTATTTTCTTTTTCGAATTATTACAAATTATTCCCGATTATTAATCGGGTCATTTCCGGGGAATAACCTTAGCCATAAGATCCCGGACATAATCGTAATCGCTGTCAAAAGCCTCCACGAACTCAGGCTTTTCCGCCGCCGAAAAACCCAGCATAAACTGGAAATAATCGGGGTTTCTGTACGCCAGAAGAAAACTCTTTATCCGCGCTTTCAAATCCGCAGGCAAATCCCCGCGTATCGCCAGAGGAGAGGAAGGAATGCGGGGCGACTCGTGAATAACCGTAATGTCAGCCAGGTTTACACGGCCCGCGGCAGCCTCCGCCGCAAGAATATCCGAAGCGACAGGCGCCGCATCCACATCCCCGTTGATAACAGCCTGCAAGCCGTTCTGGTGTTTCCCGGAAAACATGGTAGAAGAAAAGAAAACCCCATTGGTATGCAGGTCTTCATTCGTCATACCAGGAAAGGCATTCATCAGCTCCAGCGTCGGCACATAGTTACCCGAAGTGGAAGCCGGATCAACAAACGCGAAACTCTTCCCCCGAAGGTCCCGCAGGTTCTTCAAAGGACTCCCGGCCTTTACAATAATTTTAGAAGTATAACCGGATCTGCTCTTGTCCCCGAAAGGCGCTGGAGTAACCATAGCCTCGGCGCCCGAACGCTCCACAGCCTGAACATAGGAAACCGGCCCAAAGTAAACAACATCGGCATGTTTGGTACGCATAGCCTCAACAACCGCGTTGTAATCCGCCGCGTTAATCTCAACAACCTTTATACCAATAGCGGCGCTCATCTCCTTCTGCATAATACCACGATATTCAGCAAGCTCCTCACTCGCCTCGTTCGGCAGATAGCACATAACAATCTGGCTGGGACCCGCCACACCCCCAACAGAAGCGGATTCGCCCGTCCCCCCGCCATAACCCAGAACAGGGAAAAGCAGCGCCGCCAGCACAAGCAGTGCGGTCTTTCTAAAACAATTCATACACATTCTCCTTAAATAGATATTTACCAGGTTGTACCCCATACCTGTTAAGGATTTATTATTTAAATATGAAATGAATGTAAAAAGGATTTTTCTTTTCGGGGCGCATTTTTTTGGGCGCGCGAAAGCGCGCCCAAAAAAACCGGGCTTTCCGCTCCAAGTCCTCGGATTTGCCAATGCAAATCCTGTGGGCTTTCCGCTACAATCCCATTGCGCGCGCACCAGCGGCTACAGCAACACGCTTTTTTGCTTCGCAAAAAAGCGTGTT
>JAISAF010000482.1 GCA_031266855.1 Spirochaetales bacterium | reverse complement strand
TGGTTGATTTTTGCTTCAAGGCATACCGCTTTTACGGCCTGTGTTAGCTGCCATTACGCTTATAGTCTGCTGTTACGCGTGCGGCTTCAAAAGCAGGTCACGCAATTAATTGCGTGCGTATAACGCGGTGTGTACGGCCCGCGCGGTTTCCGCGCGGGCGCGGGGGGTGGTGTTATGCGAAATGAATATCCGGCGTTCTTTGTGAATGCGAAGCATTCACAAAGAACGCGCTGCCGCTGCGCAAGGGATTGTAGCGGAAAGCCCGCAGGAAGCGCATGGGCGCTTCCGAGGACTTGGAGCGGAAAGCCCGGTTTTTTTGCCCGCGCATGCGGGCAAAAAAATGCGCCCAAAGACACGGGTTTTAGGTTTTTCTTCGGAGGATCTTAAAAAGCAGTCCGCCGGCCAGAGCGCCCACAGCCAGGATGAGGCAGAGCCAGGCAAACCAGTCGCCGAAGCGGGTGTAGAGTGTCGCGCCGCTGTCGTACACGGGGACTTTTCCCATGAGGTAGCCTTCGGTAAAGGGTTCATACATCTGGAGGATTTTGCCGTTTGGATCAATGACGGCGGTGATTCCGCCATTTGTCGCGCGGGCAACCGAGCGCCGGTTTTCCACTGCCCGGAGTACGGACATTTGCAGATGCTGCATTTCCGATGCCACGCTGCCCGACCAGGAATCGTTGGTGATATTCAGGATAACCTGCGCGCCTTCCTGGACAAAACGGCGGGAGATATAGCCGAAGGAGTCTTCAAAACAGATGGGTGTGGAGAACTTCACGCCCGCTGCTTCAAAGACAACGTAGTCCGTACCTTTTTCCCAGAAATGGGTGTTGGCCTCTTTGAGCATTTTATAAAAAAACGCGAGGGTTCTTTCGTAGGGGAAGTGTTCGGTAAAGGGAACGAGGTGGGTTTTTCTGTAGGTTCCGGCGATGCGGCCTTCGTCGAAGAGGATGGCGGCGTTATAGTCAACCCGGCGCAGAGATCCGTATCTGTCGCGCTCAAGCTGCCCGTCGTCATTCCCAAAAATAAAGGGCACTTCCTGAGCGGAAAGAAAGCGGCGCAGTTCGTCCACCAGGGTATATATTTCCTGATCCCTGCGGTAGCGCGTATGCCAGTCAATGCCGGGAACGAATGCCGTTTCCGACCATGCGACAATATCGGGATTTTCCTTCAAGGCTTTTTCGCTTTGGGCAACAAGGCGGTTTAAATTATCGCGGTAGGCCCGCACGCCTCCTTCCCAGGGATCGATGTTGTGCTGTACCAGGGCAACTTTCCATTCACGGCTTTCTTCAAGGCCGCGGGGCGCGAAAAACCCGTATACGCAGACCGCAATAAATACCCCCGCGTAGACAAGCGCGCCGGCCCTGTGGCGGCGGAAAAAGGCTTTTATATGGGGAAGTCCTTCCCCGCGGGAACGCGGCAGCGCCGCGGCAAGATACGCCGATGGAAAAACGACAAGAAAACTCAAGCCCCACACGCCGGTAAGCTCCGCAATCTGGAGAAGAGGCGAAAACAGATACTGTGAATAGCCGATGATTCCGTAGGAATAACCCGCGAAACCTTTTGTCCGAAGAATCTCGTAGGAAATCCAGATAAAAACCTGAACGATATATCCGCGGCTGGGAAAAAGAGCCGCCGCGAGCCGCAGGAAGGGAAAACAAATCAGAAAGTAGGTCAAATAAATCATGGGAACTATAAAGATCGCCAGGGGATGAAAAGTCAGAAGCCAGTAATTGAAAATCGCGTAACAGATAAAACCGTAAAAAGCCCCATACAGGGCAATGGTTTTCCAGGACGCGCGGGATGCTACATAAAACGCGGGAGTAAGCGCGATATAGGCCAGCGGCCACCAGCCGCCGCGCGATAGAAGACTGGGAAATGCAAGGGAAAATATCACGCCGCCCAGTAGTAAAATACCAAGATTGATAAAAAAAACGCCGGGGCCGCGCGGCACAGGCGGTGAAATATCAGCCGGATGTTTCACCTGTCCCCTGCCGGATGTGGCGGCTGGGGGCGTCCTTGCGGGTGGCATCCTTGCTGGGGGCGTCTTTGCGGGAGGCGTCCCCGCGGAAGGCGTCCCTGATGAAGCGGAACGCACCTTACCGCCTCAGCGCCCTGGCACTCTCTTTCAATTCCTTTCCCGCCCGGAAAATAGTAACGCCATGATCATATACCTGAATAGGCTCTCCGGTTTTCGGATTACGCGCCTTTGAACGGCCTTTACGGGTGCGGATTTCAAAAGTCCCAAAACCGCGAAGCTCGACAATCTTGTCCTCGCTCAGCGCCGCGCGGATTTCCTCGAAAATCGTATCAACGATAAGATGAATCTCCCTCTTGTCGAATCCGGTTTTCTCAATAAGGGTTTCCACAATTTCGGCTTTCGTTAGTTTATTGGACGCCACAGCCTGTCCCTTCCATTATCAGATTTAGCAGATTTTTACACCAGCGCGTTAAGTTTCGCGCTCAACCGGGATTTCTTACGCGCCGCGGTATTCATGTGATACACGCCCTTTCCCGCCGCCGAATCAATCAGCTTCTGACAGGAAAGATACACTGTTCCCGCCGTTTCCTTGTTTTTGGCCTCGACAGCCTCCAGGAATTTCCTGACCTCCGTGCGAACCTCGCTGCGGACTTTCCGGTTGCGAAGCCTGCGCACTTCACTCTGGCGCTGGCGCTTTTTTGCGGAACCTTTTACATAAGCCAAGCTTACAGCCCTCCATAATTAATAAATTTTTGCATACCCGAACACCACTCTACAGACTCCGCCCGGCCTCTGTCAAGCCGAGCCTGTACGAATGCCCTATTTAAAATCCCTCGGCCGGCGTTCCTGCCGCTTGCATTTTTCGCACTCCGCGACGTTCCTGATTTTTCCCCCGGAAAAAATCGTCTTCATTTTGACTTCCCCGCCACAGGAACAAAAAAATCTCTGTGTAGCCGACGCCGTGCGCGCGTTCTTACTTATCTGTGCCATACCTGCTCCTACCTGTTAAATTTGAATCCCGATTATATCAGGTTTTCGGGAAAGAAACAAGATGCCAAGGGCGCCTCCCCGCCGTTCCGGCGGGGCCGGGCTTTCCGCTCCAAGTCCTCGGATTTGCCAATGCAAATCCTGCGGGCTTTCCGCTACAATCCCTGGCGCCGCCCAGCGGCGGTAGCGGTCCCTGTGTATGCGAAGCATACACAGGGACCGTGCGTAAACGCAGGACCGCGGAATTGCCTCCCGGCAATTCCGCGCCTATACGCAACCCCGCGATTTTACCGAAGCAAAATCACGGGGTTTGTCACCAGGCACGGAGCGTAGCGCGGTACACGTCTATATCACCACCGGCTATCGAACGCGCCACTGGCTGCGTGCGTAAGCGCAGGGCCGCGATTTTGCACAGCACAATCACGGCCAGCCTCTTGCCTGGAAAACCCCGTTCGCAAAAACACGCTCCCTGAGTGCGTTTGCCGGGGCATGGGCAATTAGTGGCGTTGCCTGATTTTGAGCCGCCGCTTATAATATAGGGAAACGCATACCTACAGTAGCGGCTAAAGACCGGAGGATGACGG
>JAISAF010000466.1 GCA_031266855.1 Spirochaetales bacterium | reverse complement strand
ATCAAATCGAAACGGACATGAGAATTTCTTAAAACAGCGGGCCCTACGGACATCCAGATAAGCGCGGCTAAAAGTATTTCGCCCATTTCGACAGTCCAGAAAATAGCGTTTCCGGGAGTAAGGCGGCTTATTACCTGTAGCGCGACATCGATAAAGATACATATAAGAAGAACAGCCGAAATAACTTCATCGATACGAAAAAGAGCACTGATTTTTGTCTTCATTAAGTAACACCTCCATATTTTTTAACTTTAGAAAATTTTAGAACCTGTTCACTATCTTGAAACCCCCTGGGCGCGCAAGGGATTCCGGGGGCGCGGTGAGCGCCCACTACAATCCATACTTATCGGAAAGCGACCGTCTTCGGGCGCATTGTAGCGGAAATCCCGCAGGATTTGCATAAGCAAATCCGAGGACTTGAAGCGGAAAGCCCGGTTTTTGGGCCGCCGTAAGGCGGCCCAAAAATGCGCCCAAATTCCGAATCCCAATTGGGGTTGAACAGGCTTTTAGAGTTTCACCCCCAAAACACTGTCCACCGGAACGGCGTAAACAATACCAGCAGCTTTTGAGTTTACACCGAAATCGCGGCCTATCGCCCGCATGATAGGAATTTTCTTTTCCTTGCTTGTCAGTATCATGATCGCTTCCCTTTCCTCCTGTACGGAAATGCCGAAAAATTTGACCGGGCCCTCATGCATAAGCCCCCTGACATTGATAACCGTGCCGCCGCCCGCGCCAGCCTCGCGCGCGGCAGCCATCAGTTCGTCGCTGTAGCCCTGATTGACCACGGCAATAATAAGTTCATACTTCAATTCGCTAGTCATAAAGAGCTGCTCCTTATCAGAAAAATGTTTCACCTCCCTCATTACACTTTTTTTGAAGATTTGAAGAACGGGAGTATTAATTCCCGTAAGCGGGATCGCAAACGCGATGCCCGCGCGGGGACGGTAAAATCCCAAAGCGGCGCTCGCCTCCTTCAAAAGCAGCGTCGCCATAATATCCTGTTCGAGGCAGAAAAATACAGCCTTTTCGCTGGAGCCGATTCCCAGTACATTGAGCATCTCGGAACTCGCGGTTCCTTTTCCCTTCGCGATATAGTGAAAGCGGACATTGATGCGCGCCAAAACATCGGACAGGGTTTTGGTTTTTTCCCAATCGATAATAAATACCAGGCATTTCAATACGGGGCCATGAACAGCGGATTTTTTTTCACTCATAAATACGCGCTCCTTCGTATTCAAATGGGTATTCCGTGATGGCGCCCGGGTCTCCGGCGAATTTCTTTTCCGGCTCAATAAGTTCAAACGCCCGCAGTTTATGCCGGTACAGCAGCCCGATTAACTGAATAACAATAAGCGGCGTCATCGCAACCATCGCCACAATGCCGAAGGCATCCGTCATCAGATTTCCACCCGCGCCTTCGCAGGCGCCCATAGCAAGAGGAAGTAGAAAGGTCGAGGTCATGGGGCCGGAACACACGCCGCCTGAATCAAAAGCGATACCCGTAAAAATCCGGGGAACAAAAAACGTCAAAATAAGGGAAAACGCGTAACCCGGAATCAGGAACCACATGATGTGAAGCCCGGTAAGGATGCGTACCATGGTTATACCCAAAGCGGCGGCCATACCGATTGACAAACCCAGGTTCATCACTTTCTGGGGAATAGCGCCCTGAGAAACATCCTCCACCTGCTTGTTGAGTACATGCACCGCGGGCTCCGCCGCGACAATAAAGTATCCTATCAGGATACCCAAGGGAACCAGTATCCACTTGAGGGATGAGGCGGCTAGCTGCGAACCAAAGGCGTGACCAACAGGAATAAAACCCACATTGACTCCCGTTAAAAAAACCACTAAGCCCACAAGCGTATAGAAAAAACCAACAGCGATACGCGCAAGCTGATGTTTCTGATACCTTCGAAAGATAAGCTGGAAAATAAGAAAAAACACGATAATAGCCGCGAGGGCAAAGCAGACTTCCTTTAAATAAACAGGCAGCCTCGTCATAAAATTGAGAACAACATCGCGGGAAGTATCCGCTCCCGGCAGGGCGCTTATGCCGGTATCCGGGCCAGCCGGATTGTAAAAAGCCCCCAGAACCAGCACCGCCAGTATCGGACCAACGCTGCACAGCGCGACAAACCCAAAGCTGTCCTCGCGCGAACTTTTATCGCCCCGGATCGCGGCAAAGCCCAGGCCCATCGAAAGCATGAAAGGCACCGTAATGGGGCCGGTCGTAACTCCGCCGGAATCAAACGCCATCGGTATAAAATTATCGGGAGTAAAAACCGAGACAGTAAATACTATCACATAGAAAACCAGAAGCATGAGCGGCAGCGGTATTCTGAACAGGATACGCACTACCGACAGAGCGAGAAACAAACCGACTCCAATACCGACTGTTACAATCAGTATAAGATCAGGAATTGAAGGAACCTGATCCGCAAGCACCTGCAAATCCGGTTCAGCGATAGTTATAATAAGCCCTATCAGAAAACTGATAAAAATGGCCAGAACAAGATTTGTCTTTTTCGTAAGCTGTACCCCGATGCCCTCGCCAATAGGCATCATCGCCATATCAGCCCCAAGGGTAAAAAAACCCATTCCGACAATAAGCAGCAGCGCCCCGGTCAGAAACATCAGTATTGTTCCTGAAGGCATAGGCACAAGAATAACACTGGCGGCAAGCACAATCAGGGTTATAGGAAGCACCGAAGTAAACGCTTCGATGATTTTTTCTTTTAATACTTTATTCATACATTCCCTTTATGGCTTTATACAATCAAGCCTGAAAACCATCCATTTTTACATTATCAGAATTTGGGCACATTTTTTGCGGTCAGGGAAATTGCGCCGCAAATTCCCAGACCGCAAAAAACCGGGCTATCCGTTCCAAGTCCTCGGAAAGCGCCGACGCGCTTTCCTGCGGGCTTTCCACTTCTATCCCTTGCGCGCGCCCAGCGAGCGAATTTGCAGAATGCAAATTCGCGGCCAGCCCCGCCATAATTTCAAGCGGCGCAAGCCCTCCCGCGGCTGTTCTTCCAGGCATCCGGTATACAGCGGAAAAACTAACCGCGCTTCAATCATGGGTTCCTCCTCCACCCGCAAAGTCTGTAAATATGATGGTTTACCTTTTATGGCGGCGCGCCACGCAAGGCCGGCCCGCACACTCTATTCAAAAAAACGCCCGTACATTCAAGATACTATCACGAGGCGGAGCCTGCCCGCTCAGCAATAAAGACACGGCAAGCAAATACAGAAAAAAATTGAATATATGGCAGACAGAACTTTTAATTACATAAATCACCAGCCGCCGCAAACCGAAAAAAAACATAACCATAAGAAAAACCACGACACAGGGCCGGAATGCCTTGTGATTCTGATTCCTGGTTTCAAAAGCGTTCTGCGCATACCACATCTTTGCCACGGTAATGAAACCAGCCGATCCCCCGCCCGTCTGCCGCGGCCCATCGCCACCACGCGGCACACTCAAAACTTCGCCCCAAATAATACCACAGACGCAAAAAAGGACAAGCAGACATATACTGAATCTTTTCCGTAACGGCTTCATCGTTATCCGATTGTAGCGGTTTGCTGAATCCGGGTCAAGTAGCGGCAGCTCAGAAATAGGCCGCGGAATTGCCTTCGGCAATTCCGCGGGTCAATAATTGCCAGCGGCAATTATTGACCCCTAACCCGGCGGAGGCAATTTTGCTGGGGCAAAATTGCCTATAAGGGAAGCTCTAAAAACTTTCCTTGTATGATTTCCCGTTCTAAAGGAAAAAATTGCTGTGAAAACAGCAATTTTTTCCTGTGTGTAGTACCAGTAAAAGAAAGTTTTTAGAGGTTCCCGGGCCGTCTTCGGCCCA
>JAISAF010000465.1 GCA_031266855.1 Spirochaetales bacterium | reverse complement strand
CGCGACCAGCCCATGCGTCCTGGCTGATGGCAAAATCGCGGAGCGATTTTGCGCTGCCGCCGGGCGCGCGACAGCCGGTGGTGATAAAGACGTGCACTCCGCTACGCTTCATGCCTGGTGACAAACCCCGCAATTTTGCCCGGCAAAATTGCGCCCGCCTGGTTCTGTGCGCATAATTGCCAAAGGCAATTTTGCACCCGCGGAATTGCCTTCGGCAATTCCGCGGCCTTATTCTGAGCTGCCGCTGCGCAAGGGATTGTAGCGGAAAGCCCGCAGGATTTGCATAAGCAAATCCGAGGACTTGGAGCGGAAAGCCCGGTTTCCGGCGCGAAGCGCCGGAAATGCGCCCAAATTCCGAATTACAAATGAGTTCTCGAACAGGCTCTTAGATACTCCGTGGCCTGGTTTATCCGTTTTTTTCCATTTCTTTCTGCCGCCGGCTTAACGTGGACTGGGAAACCCCGATAAGACGCGCGGCCACGCTTTGATTGCCTCCGCTTATTTTCAGGGCCTCGCGGATAAGCATAGTTTCCAGTTCCTGAAGTGTCGGCAGTTTATTTTTCGGGAAAAACACAGGCGGCGGCGCTTCCTGGATTTCCGTCCCGTGACCGTGTTTCTCTATATAATTCCGAAAAAAAATCATATCCAGCCGGCCGGAATTACAGCGGCTTACCGCGTCATACAGCAGGGAACCGAGTTCCCGGATGTTCCCCGGAAAGCGGTATGCCGACAGGAGGGATACAAGCTCTTTCGGAATTTCCGGCTGCTGTTTTGAAAGCTGGGCAGCCGCATCGTCAACGAAGTGCTGGATAAGCGAAGGAAAATCTTCGGGCCTGCTGCGCAGAGGCGGCAGCTCGATATGGTGGGCCATAAGGCGGTAATACAAATCCGGCCGGAAGGTCTTCTCGCGCTGCTTCGCTCCAAGATCCGCGTTTGTGGCCGCTATAATCCGCGCCTTGCAAATGCCAGGCGAGTCGGTTCCCAGCGGATAGAACTCCCCTTCCTGGAGAAGCCGCAGCAGCTTTATTTGAGACACCAGTTCCAGGTCGCCTATCTCATCAAGAAACAGGGTGCCATCCGCCGCCTGTTCAATAAAACCCTTTCGTACATTTTCCGCGCCGGAAAACGCGCCCTTTACATGACCGAAAAGCGTATCGGAAAAAAGCGTATCGTCCAGCCCGCTCACATTCACCGGCACAAATTTCCCCGGACGGCCCGACACCCGGTGGATGATCTTCGCGATAAGCTCCTTACCTGTTCCGCTTTCCCCGGTTATAAGGACGGCCTTGCTGCTCGCCTGAATCGCCTCGATATAGGCGAAAATGGAATGCATGACATAACTTACCGTAGTAATTTCCCGAAAGGTCTCAGGATGCTGGGGTTCCCAGGTATGCGGCTGCTGTTCAAGCTGGTTCACCCGGCTTTGAAGTTCCCGTATCGTCATCGCGTGCTGGATGGTCGATAAAAGGCGGTTTTCGGTAACCGGCTTCAGGATAAAATCAAAAGCGCTGGCCTGCATACACTCCACAGCCGCGGCGATGTTGTCTTTCAGCGTTATAATTATCACCGGAATATCCGGGTATTCTTTGTGAATGTTTTGCAGGAGGGTCTTGCCGGAAACGCAGGAAGGATTGAGATCCAGCAAAATCAAATCGAACTGTTCCCGCGCGAGCGTGGCCTGAATATCTTCGCTGCCGCGCAGGATAAGCTGCCGGTACCCACGGCTTTCCAGCACAAGGCGAAGGTCTTTCTTCAGAACAAAGTCGGCGCCGATAATCAGAACTCTGGTATCGGCAGGATTCATGTTTTATTTCCCCGGCGGCGGATTTCCACGAAAGCCTTTACTTCCCCCGCGTCCTTCAACTCAATAACCACATGCCAGGTGTTTTTATAAGGCGGGTCAAGGATCACCGTAGGCGCCCCATCCAGATTCTGTTTGTATTCGCAGCTCTTGCCCAGCTTGTACTTGTAAAAGTTTCCCGTATCCATCAGAAGCACGCGGGTCAAAGCGAAATCGGTCGTTTCGTTCATTTTGACAATAATCGAATCATACTCCTGAGCTTTCAGTTTGTAATGCAGATATTTCACAAGCCCCGCCATCGCTACATACTCCTGCGCTGCAGCCTGACGACCGCGGCATTAAGTTTATCCAGCCGCTGGGCAATCAGCCTGGCCAGAAGAATTCCGTAATGGGGTTTCTCCCGGATAATATTCATGAATTCATTTTTTGATATCTTGAACAATACCGACTCGCTCTTGGACACGACAGTGGCGGATCTTTTATTCGTGAGCAGGAAGGACATTTCCCCGATAAAAACATCCTCCGGCCCCAGCGAGGAAATTTTCTTGCCCTTCGCCAGAATATCAAAATTACCCGCCGCGATGTAGTACAGGTAGTTTGACTCTTCCCCCTCGGTAATAACCACATCCTCCGGCTTAAAAACAATCTCTTCCTTCATCGAAAAAAGGCCCGGCACTTTTTCGGTATCCCCGGCGATATGCATCATATCAAAGGAAAC
Source organism: Spirochaetales bacterium (assembly GCA_031266855.1). Classification (GTDB taxonomy): domain Bacteria; phylum Spirochaetota; class Spirochaetia; order DTKZ01; family DTKZ01; genus JAISAF01. The sequence continues at coordinate 5,240 of JAISAF010000465.1, read as the reverse complement.
CTCATTGCCCGCCTCGTTGTAGTGGAGGTTTTCCCCGTAATACCCCGCCATCCTGATACCATGCCCGTGCATTTCCAGATTCACGCCACGGGAACCCATACATGAGCGCCAGTCAAAACCGGGCCCCTCATCCCTAATCGTAAAACTGGACTTCTGCGGCGTAATCGCATAGGAGAAGTACACCCTCTTCGCGGCAATGGCGGGGTCTTTCAGTTTTTCCCAAATCAAATCCAGCGCGTCCCTGCCCCCATCGAGCCACTTCGTTTTTTCATCGTAGCTGATACCGCAATTGCCATGTTCCACCGCGTTTATCAAAAGCTCAAAAAGAGCCACAAGAAGCCTGTCCCGCTTGTCCTGATTAATATACCCGGAATTATAAAGATAGTTCGTTACCAGATTGATATAAGTACGGATTATAAACGGATCATTTTCCATACTGAAACTCCGGGTAACGGTTTGCAGCAGGTTTTTCTGCACATCCCGGTGAAACAGAAAATGCCGGTTATGGAAAACGATCTTCATAACACGGAAAAACCCCCAAATCATTTCCGCCCGTGGAATAAGGCTGATGATATTGGAGTTATGCATAAGCTGTTCGGCCTTCTGCGCGTCCTTGCGCATGTGTACGCCGATAATCCCCCCGAAATGCAGCCAGGGATCGGCCTTCGTTTGCTCGATAATCTCGCAGGCGTCAATCTGAAAATCCGAAAGGTTAATAATGCTCAGCTCCGGCAGTTCGTACCTGAAATACTCCAGCGCGGCCTGCGCGTTATCAATAAAAACCGGCTCGAAGCTTTCATAAAATTTCTCAGCGATTCTTTTTATCACGCCATTGAGTTCGAGGTCTGTGCTGATAACAGGCATCTTGTTCATTTTAGAATATATCCCACTCATATTTTCGGCACATTTCGCAATATTGTGGACTGCTTTTTATACGAAGTCAAGCACCGGCACTGGCAGATCAAAATCAGAAGTTGGGCGCATTTTTGGCGCTCCGCGCCAAAAACCGGGCTTTCCGCTTCAAGTCCTCGGAAAGCGCCCATGCGCTTTCCTGCGGGCTTTCCGCTGCAATCCCTTGCGCCGCGCAGCGGCAGCGCAAAATCGCTTCGCAATTTTGCCACCAGCCAGGACGCATGGGCGAGCAGCGAATTTGCGAATGCAAATTCGCGACCAGCCAGGACGCATGGGCGAGCAGCAAAATTGTGTACACAATTTTGCGACCAGCCCCTCCCCCTTGCGCGCCCAGGGTTTTCCCGATATTGAACAGGCTCTAAAACTATTTTCCGTCCGTAATCGTACACTTATACACTTACAGCGTTTCTAGAGTTTTTCTTAAAAATGTGTACCCGGATACAGCCGGCGGCGCGTTATATGCTACCGGCTGCGGAGGCTCCCACCGGAAATATGATTGATAGGTTTTTGTTTGTCATGACTGCCTCCTTACTTATAGAATTGATTACGGTAAAACCGATTAAATTTAATTTACCGGGAAATTTTCTTTTTGTCAAGCTGTTCGCCAGCGATCAGGACGGGCGTATATAAAATCATTCAGAATTTTTACCGTGAAGTCGAAAAAGCCGAAGGAATTTTTGCTCTTTTTTCCTCCTTTTTTACTTCCTCGACCTTGCCCTTCCTCGACCTTGCTCTTTTTCGACTTCGCGGTGAATTCTTTTCTATGATTTGCGGCATGGTTAGCCGCTGGGCGCGCGCAAGGGATTGGAGCGGAAAGCCCACAGGAAGCGCATCGGCGCTTCCGAGGACTTGCAGCGTAACGCCCGTTTTTTTGCGGTACGGGAATTTGCGGCGCAATTTCCCTGACCGCAAAAAATGCGCCCAAATTTTATTGCTTTTACTTTTTCACGTGGAAGAGCATCACGTCCCCAAAGCCGAGGAGTTTGGCGAGTTTATCCAGGGGATTTTTTATACACGCGGGGGCAAGTCCGCGCGCGAGGCCGCCCCAGGTTTTCGTCTTTTGTATCGTGAAGCCGGTTTCACGCAGAATCCTGGCAAGTCCTTTTTTGTCAAACAGATTCAGGTGGTCGGCAATGCAGGAGCGCCACTTCCTGCCCAGAAGCCGGGCCTGCAGCCCGTTTCTATTTGGAGTAACAATGACGGCGGCTCCGCCTGGTACAAGAAGGCCGTGGACCTTTTCCAGAAGGCGGCGCGGATCGGGCACGTGCTCAATAAGGTGCGAAAAATGGATCAGCGAAAAACTTTCCGGCGGGAAGGGCGCCTGTTCAAGCGGCCCGGGGAAAATATCCACATGCCGGTTCTCGATTCCGTAGCGCGCGGAAGGCCCGCAGATTTCAGCGCCATGAACCGTCCAGCCGCGTTCCTGCATATACGATAAGAGAAGGCCGGTCGCGCAGCCTATATCAAGAAAGGCGCCTCTGTTTTTGAGGCCCTCCTCCCAGCCGGAGAAACCAATGTCCTTTAGCCCCAGAAGCATAAGACGGAAAAACGCCTGTTCGTTTGAAAGCTCATAGTCAAAGTAGGACTGCTGATAGCGGTTTCGCAAATCGGAAAAAACCGGCTGGGGATTCTGGTACAGGTGGGCGCAGCCCGTACAGCGCTGTATCAGAAATGAGCCGCAGTCCCAGTGGGGGCGCACCGACTGAGCCCCGCACACAGGGCAAACAATATCCTCCATGCGCTCCGTACCGGGAAGGGCCGAATAGGTTTTTTCCATTTTTTCTATTTCCCCATTTCCCCGTCCGATTTTCCCGTAAGCGGTTTCAACGCACCCGGAACTGAAAGGACTGTGAACGTTCGTTCCCGGCAAAATCCCGTACAATGATTTCCAGATTCGCCATGCCCCGTTTGAGCTGTACGCTTCCCAGGTGCATCCTCCAGTCGTCCGCGTAGATATCGCGCCAGGACAAATCCCTGGAAGGATACACGCGGGGAATTCCGTCTTTGGTTTTTATAGCATCAAAGGCAAGAAGAAAAGCCTCTTGGCCGTTGACATACACGGAAACCCGGTAGGCGGCCATTGGCCGGAAATACCGCAGGGAGACTTCATCAAAAATATCGGCAAACACTTCCCACTGCCCGGCGTTAAGCCCAGCCAGAGCGGGCAGGGATATTTTTTCGTCTCCTGAGTCAAGGACAACATCGCGGATGATTGGCCGCAGCCTTTCCTCTATTGGCGGAAGTAGGAGGTAGGGATTTACCACCTGTTCAAGCCCCAGGTCCTGAACGCTTAAAAAAAGCTGAGGCGCCTGGGTAAAGCCCGAATCCCCAATTGTGCCGAGGCTGTCGGTTTCCTCAAAAAAAAATTGCCGCCCTTCGGTGATAGCGGGATCCAGAAACAGATGCCCGTATACCGTGCGCATATTTTCTTCGTGCTGAATAACGGCGAAACCGCCAAGAACCGAAGGCACACCGGCCCCGTCCCCCCGCGAGTAATACACCAGTTCCCCCCCCGCGATAGGACGCACCGGTTCATCCTTTCCCGCGATGGAAATTCCCTGATAAAACTCTCCAAAATAATTCTGGGCAAAGGTTTCCACCACAACGGGGTTCGGCACCGGCCACTGGTAGGATACCAGGGGAAAAGCCAAAAGGCAGAGAAAAAACGCCGTCGCGCAGAATCTTTTTTTCATCAGGAAACCCCCAGCGTAATACAATATAAACCGCTGCCGCTGCCAAGAAGGAATTTTTCCTCCGTCCCATACAGATAATAATCGCTCCCGGTTTGTTCGGTTTGGACCTGAGGTTTCGCGTAGGAAAAGCCGAATACCCTGTTCCCGTCCAGCAGATACGCGGCGCAGTACATCCTGTCCCCATCTTCAGTCAGAAACAGAAAAAGACCGCATGGCCGTTTTCCAGCCAGAGCCAGAAGCCGTCCGGGAAGCGAAACAAAAAAAAGATTTCTCTTCTCCACTTCAAAAAATCCCGCGCCCCCGGGCTGTTCAAAAATAAAATAATCCGGTTCGGAAAAATACCTGGCGGCCGGGGCACGGCGGTAGGAACCAGGTAAATCCGCCTGAAACATAGCCGCATAGCCCTGCTCCTGCCGCATGAAAAGCCGCAAACGCTGCCGCTGTATTCCCCCGATTTCGGTAAAATGCAAACCGTCAGAGGCAATGCCGGTTTGAAGCGTTACCGCGGGGCCGTCTTTCATAACGGTAGTTTCATACTCCACATCGCCGTCAATTCCCAGAACAAGGGTTTTCCCATCCAGAAAACCCACCACTGTCTTTTCTGCCCCCGCGTCCGCCACGGTAATAAGCGACGAAAACTTCTTTTCCCAGCGCACAGCGCCGCTCTCATCGATATGCGACAGCCCGTATCCGTCAGGCGACAAAAGAAAAAGTTTCTCATTACGGATAAACGGATAGCCACTGCCAGCGTTTCCCAAAAAATCTCCCTGCCGGTCACGGATAAGAAGATTCAAGGGGAAAGCCGGATAATTAATAAAAAAATCCGGCCCCATCGCGGCGCCATAGGACAGCTCTTCACGAAAAAGAATCTGCCCCTCTTCAGTGGCGTAACCCAGATAGCCGGACAGAGTAAAAGGAAAGGCCTCCCCGCTCCCCCTGGAATCGCCCTCTGCCTCCCGCGACACATCGGCGGCCCACTCAGGAAGCAGAAACAATTCCTTTCCCGTGGAAACAGGAAAAATAATCACATACAGGACCGCCGCGCCGCAGATTCCCCATAATTTCAAGCGGGACTTACCGCGTTTCATAGGTTCACCTTATACTATGACGGCGATACTGTCAACAAAACTGAAAAAGGAATGAGTACTATGATGGGCGCATCCGCGCCGCGCTTCGCGCGGCGCGGACCAGGCTTTCCGCTCCAAGTCCTCGGAAGCGCCCATGCGCTTCCTGTGGGCTTTCCGCTGCAATCCTTTGCGCGGCGGCAGCGGCTAACCAATACCGTAAAAGCAGGCCCGGTATGACTAAAAACACTAGTACATCGTAACGCGTAACGCCTGAAAATTTACCTGTTAAAATAACCGCTAAATCGAAAATAAGAAAACAAAAAAAGAACAACGGACTTCGGGATGTCATAAAAAATTATAGTGGCCGTATTGGCGGTTTTTGACAATCGCAAGGCGGGAGCCTTGCTTTTAACACGGCGTAGTCTGGAGACTACGCTGAGCGGGGACAGCCTGTGTTAGCCGCTATGCGTGCGCAAGGGGGCTGGTCGCGAATTTGCGTATGCAAATTCGCCCGCTGCGCGGCGCAAGGGATTGGAGGGATACGCAGCCACAGCGCGGAGCGCTGTGG
>JAISAF010000441.1 GCA_031266855.1 Spirochaetales bacterium | reverse complement strand
TTTTTTATTGACGAACGGAGCGAGATCGCGACCGTGCTTGCACGGGCATGATCGAGCGAGTGAGGAAACGAAGGGTTTAATACCCCGCGGCTTGCCGCGGAAGCCGCCGGGCGGCGGGTGCAGGGCTTGCCCTGCGGTATTAATACCCTTTATTCCTGGATAAGCCCTTAGTGCAACTTTGCACCGAGACTAAGAACTTATTCGGGAATAAGGCCAGGATGGACCGGGATAAGATTTCGCCAAAGAATAATCGCGCAGGCGAACCCCGCCAGCGCCTGATAGTTCCGCGCTTTCTTCCCATACCTCACGAGGAGTTTTCTGAAGCGGATCAACCACGAATAGCATACCTCCGCCACCCGCCGCTCCGCTTTGAACTCCGGATTCTTTTCCTGCTCTCTTCTCCGCGGAACCGGATGCGCGCCTCATACCCCATCCCTTCCGCTGCTTTCTGTGAGCCTGCATATCCGGCGTCAAGACACAGATTCATCCCTTCGGGATGCGCGGTAATAATGGATTTCAGGGTGTCTTCCCGCAACTTGATATCATGCCGGTTCGCCCCGTCCAATACGATACCGCACTTTGCCATTCCCGGCCCAGCCCGCGCATTTCGTCATAGGTCAAAAGCCCCTCCTGCCACATCCTCCGGAATAACCGGCTTCTGCCCATTCGCTAAAATACCCATGGACACTGCTGACCGCCCCGTAATCTGTGTAATCCGCCGCCATTTATGGCACAATCTGCGGACCCTTTTATCCATCCCTTATTCCTTCTCTTATCTTTTATCTCTTATCTTATTGAGTTCCTGATAGGGCCCGTATTGGGGTCCCGATAGGGCCAGCCACGGCCGCACGGACAGAGACGCATGATTTGGGCGTATAGGGCTTTTCGTGAATAAGTGTTTGTGTTATATTTACGGTTCCCGACGGAACCGCGTTCAGCCGCGCTGGCGCATTGCGCCATAAATGGCGGCAGATTGCGCGGATTACACGCGGCCCGTTGTGCAAATCCGGCGTGTATATCCCGTGAGATAAGCGCCCCCGCACAAATCACGCGCATCGTAATCTGCGGACCCCTTTATATAATCTCCAGTCTTACTTGGCAGGGCTTGGCGGTTGCGGGGACTGGCGGCTTGAACAGGAACGGGTGTTTGGGAAGCTGATTTAATCGCAGTCTTTAATCACGATAACGGCGGTTTTTCCGTTGGCGGACAGTCCGGCCGGAAACCCGTCCCTGGCATCCCCGCCCGGCAAGACCTGTTGCGCGGCTTTTCCCGTCACCGCGTAGGGCAGCGCAAACAGCGCGTACAGCTTGCGTTTGTCCATCTCCTGTGTCCAGCGTCTGCCGATCTCGCCGCCGCCCCGGTAGTATACCGCCACCGAAGACGCGGTATGCGTCGCCGCGACGGCAATTTCCAGTGCCCGCTTGCACAGATTATCGGTCGCCGCCCGCTTGCCGGCAGTACCCTGAAATCCCTTTTTACCGCTGCCGGCGGTTCCGGTATCAATAACGATGATGATTTCGGACAGGGGCTCGCCCCATTTTTCCCCTTCACGGACAAACAACTCCTCAGAATGTCCGTAGAGTTTCCAGTTGATTCGGCGCGGGTCGTCACCGGGAACATATTGACGCTGTTCGATTAAATCGTCGCTGGAGACACGGGCGTTTTTCACGGTGCGCTCACCGCCGCCCGTATTTTTTATGTCAACAGGCGTCTCGCGGCTGACGACCGGATAAACGAGGAGCCGCTCGCCCCGGCGGGACTTGATTTTTACCGGAACCTTAAAAAAACCGAAAATATCGCAAAGCAAAAAATAATCATACTCGCCAAAATACGCGCCGCGTTTTTCTCCGGCAAAAACCGCGCTTTTTTCAGTAAAAAAGTTCCGGGGGAATACTTTTTCAATGATTCTGCCGTCAAGCGTCTTCAGTTTTATCAGGTACCGCGCAAGAATGGCGGGCGGCGTCCAAAACCGTTTCGCCGTACCGATGAACAAAGCGGTAATCTCTTCGCCGGCAGCAACCGCGCACGGCGCAAAATCCGCTCCCATATCATCGGCCCGCCTCCGGTAAGCCGCCGCCATGGCAAGACACGCGCCCAAGCAATAAACAAGGATCGCGAGAAAAAGCATCCCAAAGACGAGCAGCGCGGTTTCCTTCAACAGGATACCCGCCACAAGGGAAGCGAAAGCGAGCGGCAAAAACACAGCACCCATAGCGACAGCGTAAAGGATATTACACTTTATATCAACATTGGACTTGTTGGGCACAACAATTTAACATGACAAAGGTTCTTGTATTTGGACGCGGTCAAGCCGGAGACGCGGACCGGCTCTGTACCGGGAGCCGGTCTAGACAAGGGCTTTACGCAGTATCGCTTTCATAGGAAGCGCAGCTTGGATCGACAAAATGCAACAGAACTAAGGAAACCGCTTGCACGGCATGAAAAAGCGGGAATGAAGCACCGCGGAACGACCTTGACAAACCGTAACCCGAGCCGCCTGCTGGCGGCGAAGTGTAAACAGACCAGTTAGGCTACGTTGTGCCGTACGCTATATTTACAAATTTGCCACTATTCCTATTCCTATAGAAAAATTCATTACATCTATATCTCTTTTTACAGAATATGTACTGCTGTTAGTTGACGTCCATATATAATTACCACGTAAAGTTTCTTTGTATTCTAATCCTTTTTTTACCGAAAATCCCATCCTCGAAAACATTCCTAATTTAAAATGATTGTTTAATTTAAATGTAGCATTGATTCCTGAAAATAAATTTATATAATTATAATCCCAAATTCTATCATAAGGGTTTCCGCTTGCATAACTGGGATTTTTTTGTTCATAAGTTGTCCAGCAGAACAGCATACCTAAAGGAATTATTAAATCAAATTTTTGTGTTTTTATTGGGTTTAGGCCCACTTCAAACCCAAATTTTACATTTTTTGCGTCCATAGTCTCCATAAGATTTGCATCGCCATCAGTGCCATATAAAGGCAATCCAATATCAAGAAAAATACGCGGAACAATTTCTCCAAAATCATACCCAATCGATATTTCGAATAGCATATTATCTGATTTTATATTAAAATTATCCTTCACTGTTAATTTTTCATAATCATATAATACATTAAATCCCAGAAATGTTTTTTGTGCCCAAGGCGCAGTATAATGTTTATTCTGAGAATAACAAAACGTGGTTAACCAAAAAAGAATTAACCCTAAGAAATATATTTTGCGCATGGGTTTCTCCTCTATCGATCAAACATTGAATTGTTTTTCCATTCATATAAATTCCATTCAGAATCAGGAAACTCTTCCTGGAAATCATATCTTATAACATCATAATCAACCAGCCTAGGAGTATAGTTATTATTGCCGATGTCTATCTGTATTGTTCCCATATTATTTACAACTCCGTCTTCAAGAGTTACATAAAATGGACCCCTCAATGTCATTTGATAAATTGTATTCCCTTGTTCCCTTTCTATATAAAATTTTTGTATTGTATAGTTACCTCCAGTCAATTTACCTGTAAGAAACCAGCCATCTTTTTGTGTGAAAACAGAAATTATCTTTCCAGTTTGATTGTTTTGAAAATATGTCCTTATGCCAAATTTGATTTTTCCATTTCCGCCGCTCATTTTTCCAGTAACATCCCAATTAACCAATAACTTACCAACTAAAAGAGTGTTTTGTTCCGGCGTCGGAACTGGTACTGAGGTACAGCCTATGGAAACCAGCACCGTAAAAATAACTAATAACCTTATTTTCATTTCACATCCTCCGTATACTATATTGTTCTGCTGTGCTGGCTTTTATGGGGCCGCCGCCATCCCCATCCCCGACGCACCCCGTCAGCACCAAACCCAATGTCAGCGAAGCTGACATTGCCAGCAACACCACTGGCAAACCGAAAAAATAACGTTTTGTTCTCATAAGAAAACTCCTTCGCGCATTTTGCGCACGCGGGACTCCCCGCATAAAATTAATTTATGTCATCCGCACACGCGGCTAACACCTTGTTCAGCGAGCAACAGGCGGTTAGCGGACAACGGTTAACCGTTGTCCGCCGCCCGTCGCTCTCAATCACGAAACCATCTCGCTCTGCACCCTGCTCCAGGGACTTTCCCCGTGCTCTTTGCGAATCTCCCATTTGAGCGCGAAATACACCCGTTTCCCCCGGTCCGCCTCCGGAAACCGGATGACGTGCGGACATTTGGTCGCCCACTCCGAGAAAGGGAGCTTCGTCTGGTCCGTAATCGGCACGTCGGAGACACAATAATAGACCCGGGCCCCCTCCACCCCCTCGGGCTTCGACCCCTTTTTGCCCTCTTCCCCGTTGCGGAACACGATACCGAGCGCACCCGGCCCCATTTGCACAATGGA
>JAISAF010000439.1 GCA_031266855.1 Spirochaetales bacterium | reverse complement strand
CAGCCGCCATGCACGGGGCTTATTATCAAAAGCGGGATACGGCGGGTTGTCATCGCGAATGAGGATCCGCATCCACTGGTAAGCGGCGGGGGTCTGCGGCTGCTGCGGGAGGCGGGGCTTGTTGCGGAGAGCGGCCTTCTTGCTGAAACCGGGGAAGAACTGAACCGGGGATTTTTTACCTGGCAGCGGCGGGGAAGGCCGTTTGTTCATATCAAGATCGCGCAGACTCTTGATGGAAAAATCGCCGCCGCGCGCGGAGCCGCTAAACAGATAACGGATGAGGCGGCGCGGAAAATTGTTCATTCTCTGCGCGCCCGCTATGACGCGGTGCTTATCGGCAGGGGAACCGCCGCGGCTGATGATCCCGAGCTAACGGTGCGGCTTGTCCGCGGCAGAGATCCTTTCCGGGTTGTTCTTGATTCAATGCTGCGTCTGCCGCTTTCGGCGCGGATCTTTAGCCTGCCTGAACGCGAGAAGACGCTGGTTGTGTGTTCTTCCGCCGCGGATCCTCAAAAAACGCGGAAACTGCGCGCTTCGGGCGCGGAGGTAATTCCGCTGGCGCCTCAGGGCGGGACGGAGGGGCTGCCGTTAGGCGCTGTCCTGGCGGCTTTGGGTGAACGGGGCATCCGTTCCGTTTTAGTCGAAGGCGGCGGCGGGATATTCAGTTCCTTTCTGCGGGAAGGGCTGTGGGACAGGCTGTCGGTTTTTCTTGCGCCCCTTATCCTCGGCAGCGGGAAGGCGGCGGTTTCGCGGCTTGGCAGGGACTCGCTTGACCAGGCTTTGCGGCTTGAAAATATCGCAATAAAAAAAATCGGCAATCAAATACTTTTCGAGGGAGAAAATGTTTACAGGAATTATTGAAGAAATGGGATCGGTCGCGTCCATACGGCATGAGACAGGGCGGGCATGCCTCCATATCAGGGCCGGCGCTGTTCTTGAAGGAACCCGGATAGGGGATTCGATTAATGTCGAGGGGGTTTGCCAGACCGTCTGCGAAATTGAGGCTGCGGGTTTTTCGGTTTTTACTTTGGCCGAAAGCCTCAAAAAAACGACTCTTGGGGCCTTAAGGCCGGGCAGCCCGGTCAACCTGGAGCGGGCGATGCGGGCCGATACGCGCATGGGCGGCCATCTCGTTCAGGGGCATGTAAGCTGTGCCCCGGCGATTCGCGAACTGCGGCAGGGCGGCGGGAATGTCTACCTTGTGGTCGAAGCGCCCGAAGAAGCGCTGGACTGCTGTGTGCCGGAAGGCTCCATCGCCCTGGACGGCATAAGCCTGACCATAGCCCGTATTTCGGACGCTCTTATTACGGTGAATATTATTCCCGTAACCTTCGAGCGCACTTCGCTGCGCTACAAAAAAGCCGGCGACAGAGTCAATCTGGAAACCGATGTTATCGGAAGGTATGTGCGGAGTTTTCTCGCGCCATACAGAAAGGCCTCTTCGGGCGGAACCCTGACGCCTGAAAAGCTGAAAGAGCTTGGTTATTAAATCATGTTTAATAACCCGCCTGGAGTTCAGAATTTGGGCGCCTTTTTTGCGCTTCGCGCAAAAAACCGGGCTTTCCGCTCCAAGTCCGCGGATTTGCTTATGCAAATCCTGTGGGCTTTCCGCTGCAATCCCTGGCGCGGCCTGAACCTGGCCCGCAACCCGGGGTATGATTACACGGCGCCATGAATGAAAAATTATTTAACTTCGCGGGCTTCGTGGTTAAAAAATTTTTTAAACAGTATCTTAGAACTGTTCGCGCGGATTATGCGCAAGCGTCCGTTTACGAACAGCTTCGATGAAAAAATGAGGAGTTTATGGAATGAGTGAGTTTGCGGGTGTTGATGAGGCAATCGAAGAAATACGCGGCGGGAAGATGCTGATTGTTACTGACGATGAAGACCGGGAAAACGAGGGCGATTTCATTATGGCGGCGGAGGCTGTTACTCCCGAAGCGGTCAATTTTATGACGAAATACGGCAGGGGGCTTTTATGCCAGGCCATTACCGCCCCGCGGGCGCGGGAGCTGAGTCTGCCGCTTATGGTAAGCAAAAATACCGCGCTTCACGAAACGGCTTTTACCGTCAGTGTTGATGTACGAAAAGGCGCGGGTACGGGCATCTCCGCGTTCGACCGGGCGGCGACCATCAGGGCCATTATCGATCCATCCACCCGGCCGGAAGACCTCGGCAGGCCGGGGCACATTTTCCCCCTTATCGCGGCCCCCGGCGGCGTACTCTCGCGGCAGGGGCACACCGAAGCGGCAGCCGACCTTGCGCGGCTAGCGGGTTTTCAGCCTTCGGGGATACTGTGCGAAATTCTCGACGGGGACGGGAGCATGGCGCGCATGCCCCGGCTCCAGGAAATTGCCGCCGAGCATGGTATAAAAATTCTTACGGTAAAAAGCCTGCAAGCCTGGCGGAGAAAAAACGACGCGGCGGATGAGGGCGGGAATAAACCCGAGCCGGGCGTGGACGCGAAACGCCTCGCGGAAAGCCGGCTGCCCTCAGCGGCGGGGGATTTCCGCCTTGTTCTGTACGAAAACCCCGCGAGTCCCGAACAGCCGCACCTTGTCCTTGTGTCGGAGAAAGCCTTTGATCCGGCAAACGCTATTGTGCGCGTTCATTCCGAATGTCTTACCGGCGAGGCGCTTTTATCGGCACGATGCGACTGCGGCGCGCAGCTTGAGATGGCGATGCGCATAACGGCGGCTGAGGGCGGGCTTATCATCTACCTGCGCCAGGAAGGCCGCGGCATTGGCCTGACGGAAAAAGTCCGGGCGTATGCCTTGCAGGACGAAGGCTGCGATACCTACGACGCGAACATCAAACTGGGGCACGGCCCGGACGAACGGGATTACGCGATAGCGGCGGCGATTCTCAAAGATATTGGTATTTCGGGCATACGCCTTTTAACGAACAATCCGGCGAAGATTGACGCGCTTGCCGCGGGCGGTATTCTGGTACGGGAGCGGCTGCCTGTCGAAATTAAACCCGGCAGGGAAAACCGCGGCTATCTGGCGGCAAAGAAAAAACGCTTTGGGCATAAATTACGTTATGTGTAATTCCGCGGTTTTGTGTACGCGGGATTCTATCAGAATTAGATCAGGATACTATCAGAATGTTACAGGAGGAAAAAATGTACACGGAAATTATTGGGACACTGGAAGGACAGGACAAACGCTTTGCCATTGTGGTAAGCCGTTTCAACGATTTTATTACGGGGCGGCTTCTGGAGGGCGCCCTTGACTGCTTTACGCGGCATGGCGGAAATGAAAAAAACATCACCGTAGTCCGCGTTCCCGGAGCTTTCGAGATTCCCCCCGTTGCCGCGCGGCTGGCAAAGAGCGGCGCGTATAACGCGGTTATCTGCCTGGGGGCGGTCATCCGCGGCGCGACCCCCCATTTCGACTATGTAGCCGCGCAAGCCGCGAAAGGTATCGCACAGGCGGCGTTTGCCTGCGATGTGCCGGTCATCTTCGGCATACTGACAACGGAAAACATCGAACAGGCCGTGGAACGGGCCGGTACCAAGTCCGGCAACAAAGGCTGGGACGCCATGATCAGCGCCCTGGAAATGGCGGATTTGTCAAAAAAAATATAAACCGCAAAGAAAATTTACCGCGAAGCCGAAAACGGGCAAGGGCGAGGACGGGCAAGGGCGAGGAAGCAAAAGAAGGAAGGTAACTATTCAGCCCGGCTGAATAGTTACAAAGGAAGTAAAGAGAATTATGGTATCCCGGAACAGGAAAGAATAGTTAAAATGGCCCAGGTTCCAGTAAGGTGAATGAAAACTTTCTTGACTTCGCAGGCTTCGCGGTTAAAAAATTCTGCGCGCCAGGTTAGGATGTATAAACAGGTTACGGGCTGTGCAAAATTGCGGACTTGCCGGCCGTGAAACGGGAAACCGCAATTGAAAGTTTTTAGAGGTTCCCTTGCATAAAAAAACATACACTTGTATAACTATGATCCCTCTAGTAAACTATAGATATTATGGATAATGAATTATTAGTCTATATGGATTGTTGCTGTCTAAACAGGCTGGCAGATGATCAAACACAGGATAAAATCCGTATAGAAACTGATGCCATTATTGGAATATTATTTAAATGCTTTTATAGCTCCTGGAAGTTAATCGGAAGAGATATTATCGAATATGAACTTATGAACACCCCTGAGTTGAATAAACGAAACAAGGCGCTGAATTTATATTCCCTGAAAAAGGAAAAAATAGATTTTACTGATGAAATAGGAGCAAGGGCATTAGAAATACAAAAATATGGATTAAAACCATTTGATAGTTTGCATTTTGCGTCTGCTGAATATAGGAATGTTGATATTC
>JAISAF010000391.1 GCA_031266855.1 Spirochaetales bacterium | reverse complement strand
AGAAAATCACGTTCGGCGGACGAATGTTCCGCGATCATCCGCCGGCGGTATTTCCCGTATTCGGCGTTTGCTTTTTCAAGCGCGGCTTGATGGCTGACCGTACCCGCGTCCGGCAGTATTCCCTTGCCATACCGTTTGGCGAAGTCATCCAGCTCCGCAATCCAGTCCCGCATATACATCGGCAGATGCTGCATCGCCCGTAATTCCGCGAGGTCGAAGAATGCGGAAACCATACGGTTCAGCGTAGCGAGTTCTTCTTCGGTCAAATAGTTTTTTGCGATGCCGATCTCATCCTTTACAGGCTGTTCACCCGAAAAAACTGTCAGCCCCATAAAGGGCAGTTCGGCATTTGCGCGCCGGGCGACAATTTCAGCGGCAGTGTGCCCATGCGCCGCGAAATGGATTTTGTTCTGAACGATTTTGAAAAACTCAAGCGACTCCGGCGCTCGCGGATCGTAGTCTACGCTGGTGGCATAGAGGTCAAGCACCTGACGGTAGAACACCTTTTCGCTGGAGCGGATGTCGCGGATGCGATCCAGAAGCTCCTGCCAGTAACCGCCGCCGCCCGCCTTCTTCAGCAGCTCATCATTCATCGAAAAGCCTTTGACGAGGTATTCGCGCAGGATTTCCAGCGCCCACCGCCTGAATTGTGTGCCGCGCGGCGACTTCACGCGATAACCGACCGATATGATTATGTCGAGGTTGTAGTATTTGATGTTTCGGCTGACCTCACGTGCTCCCTCATTTTGAACTGTCAAGTATTCCTTGACAGTTGCCAGCGGCTCCACTTCGCCTTCTTCAAAGGCGTTGTTTATGTGCAGGCTGACATTCTGTTTCGTTGTTTGGAAAAGTTCAGCCATCTGCGTCTGGGTCAGCCAGACGGTCTCGGCTTCTATGCGGACATCAATCTTTGTGCGGCCATCCCCGGTTTGGTAGATGATGATTTCGGAGTTGTCAGATTTCATACCTTATTGCCTCCGGCGTTTTCCTTATTGTGCCGGACTTGGGCCCGGACAGGCTTTGCAGTATAACACGCATTGCATATTCAGAAAAAGGTATGGGCCGGGGCATCGGCGTTTACTTTTTTCAGTGCCGGAATTCTTCTACAGACGGCATACTTTGAAGAAGGAAATCGCCACGAAGTTGAAATAAGGAGGAGAAAACGGGGCTTTATACCGGAACTTATCCGGCTTATGCCTAAAAAAGTGCCTGGCGCCTGGCCGGGGACGGCTTTGAGGATTCCCTTTATAGGCAATTTTGCCGGGGCAAAATTGCCTCCGCCGGGTTGTAGCGCACAATTGCGCGGGTTTCGCGTTTACGGAAATGTGTTAGCCGCTGGGGCGCGGCAGCCGGTTGGTGATAGCTACGTGCACTCCGCTACGCTTCGCGCTTGGTGGCAGGCCACGCAATTTTGCCGGGGCAAAATTGCCTCCGCCGGGTTGCGGCGCACAATTGCGCGTGCGCAATTGTGCGGGTTCCGCGTTTACGGAAATGTGTTAGCCGCTGGGCGCGCGCAAGGGATTGTAGCGGAAAGCCCACAGGATTTGCATGGGCAAATCCGAGGACTTGGAGCGGAAAGCCCGGTTCCGGGGGCGCGATAGCGGCCCCGGAATGCGCCCGGTGTGGTATCTGAAAAACACTGTGCTTCTTTTGTTGACGGCTGGTATTTTTCGTGGTAAAAAATTATAATAGTATTATCTATATCAAAAAAACAGGAGTGACCATGAGTACCCCCCAGGACTTGAAGAATTTCCGCGCGGAGAAGGCTTTTTTTATTGGTATTGATTCGGATGGGTGTGTTTTCGATTCGATGGAGCCGAAGCACAAGGAGTGTTTTTGCCCTGCTTTTATTAATAATTTTAATTTGCAGAGTGTTTCAAAGTACGCTCGGGAGGCGTGGGATTTTGTGAATCTGTATTCGCAGGACAGGGGCTGTAACCGTTTTCATGCGGTTATGAAGGCGCTGGATCTTTTGCGTGGGCGGGCGGAGGTGAAAAAGCGGGGGGCGAAAATTATGGAGTTGCCTGTGCTTCGGGCGTGGACTCAGCGGGAGTCGAAGCTGGGGAATCCTACGCTTAAGGCGGAACTGGAGCGGACGAATGACTCTGAGCTACAGATTGTTTATCAGTGGTCGCTTGATGTGAACGAGGCTGTGGCGAGGATTGTGCGGGGTGTGCCGCCGTTTCCGCTTTTTCGTGAGAGTCTTGATAAAATGAGGGCTCAGGCTGATGTGATTGTTGTTTCGCAGACTCCTACGGAGGCGCTTGTACGGGAATGGGCGGAGCTTGGTATAGACAGGCTTGTGCGTTTTATCGCGGGGCAGGAGATTGGCACGAAGTCGGAGCATCTTGCTTTCGCGGCGAAGGGTAAATATCCTTCGGATAAGATTCTTATGATTGGGGACGCGCCTGGAGATCTCAAGGCGGCGAAATCCGTGGACGCGCTTTTTTATCCTGTTATTCCTGGCGGCGAGGATGAGTCCTGGAGGCGTTTCCACGACGAGGCTTTGGGCAGGTTTTTTGATATGAGTTATGCGGGTGCGTATCAGGAGGAGCTTTTGGCGGAGTTTAGAAAATCCCTTCCTGAAAAGGCGCCCTGGCAGAGCTGATATGCTTTACTATGCGCGGGGATCCGGAAGCGAGGATATTTCGCGGGAAGAGATGGAGGCGGGGCTTGCCCAGGCTTTTGGCGAAATTGAAAAGCAGGGGAAACGCGAAAAGGTTCTGGCCTTACCGCCGGATGGGACGCGGTTTCATTCGCGGGCGGGTGAGATTACAAATTTCGCCTCACGCTATTTTTGCGAAAGGCTAACTGATGTTCTTCCGGCTTTGGGGACTCACGCGCCTTTGACAGACCAGGAAATCGGCGAGATGTTTGGCAACATCAGCCACAGCCTGTTCCGGGTTCATGACTGGCGTACTGATCTTGAGACTTTGGGTGTTGTTCCTGCCGCTTATGTAGCGCGGGTATCCGGCGGCAGGGTGGAATACGACTGGCCGGCCCAGGTAAACTGTCTCCTTGTGCGCGGCGGCTTTGATCTTATTCTCTCCATCGGCCAGGTTGTTCCGCATGAAGCTATCGGCATGGCTAACTACAACAGGAACATTTTCATAGGTACGGGCGGACAGGAAGGCATCGGCAAGAGTCATTTGCTGGGCGCTGTTTATGGGATGGAAAAAATCATGGGCCGCAGGGATAATCCGGTGCGCGATGTTATGAACTACGCTTCGAAGCAGTTCGCGAAGAATCTGCCTATTGTGTATGTGCTGACGGTTCTTGGCCGCGGCGCTTCGGGCGGGCCTGTCCTGCGGGGCCTTTTTGTGGGCGATGATGAGGAATGTTATTGCCGCGCCTCGGATTTGGCGGAGCAGGTAAACATTACCCTTTTCTCCGCGCCGGTGCACAAGGTTGTCGTGTATCTTGATCCCGCGAAGTTCCGTTCCACCTGGCTGGGTAACAAAAGCGTGTACCGTACGCGCATGGCTATTGCCGACGGCGGGGAGCTTCTGGTTCTGGCTCCGGGCTTGAAGGAGTTCGGCGGGGATAAAGCAATCGATACTCTTATCCGCAAATACGGTTACAGGGGGACGCCGCAGACCCTGCGCGCGATGGAGAAGAACGCGGACTTAAAGGCGAATCTGTGCGCCGCCGCGCATCTGATTCATGGTTCCCCGGAGGGCCGTTTTACCGTTACCTATTGCCCTGGGAAACTTACCAGGGAAGAAATAGAGTCAGCCGGTTTTCAGTACGAAGACCTGGGGCACATGATGGCCCGCTACAGTCCCGAAACGCTGAAAGACGGCTGGAACACCCTGCCGGATGGCGAGGAGATATACTATATTTCAAACCCTGCTCTGGGATTATGGGCATGGGAGAAAAAATTCAAGGAAGGAAAAAATGGAGAAAAAAGCTGATATTGGTCTTATGGGTCTTGCCGTTATGGGGCAGAACCTTGTTCTGAACATGAACGACAAGGGGTTCACTGTCGCGGTGTTTAACCGGACGGTTTCCAAAGTTGATGAGTTTCTCGCGGATGCCGCGAAAGGCCGCCCCACGATTCTGGGCGCGCGTTCCATCCCCGAATTTGTAAGCCTTCTGGAAAGGCCGCGCAGGATTATGCTGATGGTCAAGGCCGGCTCGGCGGTGGATGAGTTCATCGAACTGCTTCTGCCGCATCTGGAACCGGGCGACCTTATTATCGACGGCGGCAACTCCCACTTCCCCGACACTATCCGCCGCACGAAATATTTGGCCGAAAAAGGCTTTCTCTATGTAGGTACGGGTGTATCAGGCGGCGAGGAGGGCGCGCGCACAGGCCCGGCCATGATGCCCGGCGGAAACCCCAAAGCCTGGCCCCTTGTCAAAAAAATATTCCAGGCCATCTGCGCTAAAACTCCCGAAGGGGAACCCTGCTGCGACTGGATAGGTGAAGACGGGGCGGGTCATTATGTGAAAATGGTTCACAACGGAATCGAATACGGCGACATGCAGCTTATCTGCGAAGCCTATGACCTCATGAGCCGTCTTTTGAAAATGAAGGCCCCCGCCATGCACAAGGTTTTCGCGCAGTGGATGAAAGGCGATCTGAACAGCTACCTGATCGAAATTACCCGCGACATTCTCGCCGTTAAGGACGAAGACAAAAAGCCGCTGGTAGATAAAATTCTGGACACAGCCGGGCAGAAAGGTACCGGCAAGTGGACCGTTATCAGCTCCGTTGATATGGGCATTCCCATTACGCTGATGGGCGAAGCCGTATACTCCCGCTGCCTCTCGGCCCTGAAAGAAGAACGCGTGGCCGCCTCAAAAGTTCTTAAAGGCGTCCAGCCCAAAAAGTTTACCGGCGAAACCGAAAAATTTATCGAAGACATCAGGCTTGCCCTGCTTGCCTCAAAAATCGTTTCCTACGCCCAGGGCTATATGCTGATGCGCGAAGCCGCGAAAGAATACAAATGGAACCTGAACTACGGCGGCATCGCCTTGGTATGGAGAGGCGGCTGCATTATCCGTAGCGTTTTTCTTGGCCGCATCAAGGACGCGTTTACCAAAAACAAAAAACTCAATAACCTCCTGCTGGACGACTACTTCTGCAAAGTCCTCAAAAAATGCGAACCCTCCTGGCGCCGCGTTGTGGCAGCCGCGGTACAAAACGGCATACCCATGCCCGCCTTTTCCACCGCCCTCGCCTTCTATGACGGCTACCGCTCCGAACGGCTCCCCGCCAACCTCTTGCAGGCCCAGCGCGATTACTTCGGCGCCCACACCTACGAACGGGTCGACAAATCCCGCGGCAAATTCTTCCATACCAACTGGACAGGCACAGGCGGAAACGTCTCGGCAAGCACCTATACCGTCTGAGTTTGCGCCATCCGGATCAGTCCAGGCAGAAGGGCGCCTCCCCCGCGCCGCGCGAGCGCGGCGCGGGGGCCGGGCTTTCCGGGACTCCGCTATCGCTACGGCCCCAGCGCTGCGCGCTGGGGCTGCTTCGCATCCCTCCAATCCCTGGCGCGCGCCCCAGCGGCTAAGTTATGCGCAATTCATCCAGGCTGAATTGCGCATAACAAATTCCCGGTAAGCTGTACGCGCATAATTGCTAAAGCAGCAATTATGCGGTCTGCTTCCCCGCGGCTGATATTTCCGTGCGCCGCGCCCAGCGCTGGGCACAGCGGGACCCCACCCGCATTTTCGTGGCCAAATAGCGCCCCCAGGGGTATAAGCCGGTAAATGGC
>JAISAF010000325.1 GCA_031266855.1 Spirochaetales bacterium | reverse complement strand
GAAATTGCTGTGCAATTTCCTGGCCTGGTTTTGAGCTGCCGCTGCGCAAGGGATTGTAGCGGAAAGCCCACAGGATTTGCATGAGCAAATCCGAGGACTTGGAGCGGAAAGCCCGGTTTTTGGCGCGGAGCGCCAAAGATGCGCCCAAATTCTGATAATTATAAAAATTTTGAACAGGCTCTAAACTGAGAATTACCTGGGCAATGCCCCGCGCCGTAACGATTCTATTTTATGGCCCCCATAGTCATGCCGCGAATGACGTATTTTTGCAGAAAAATGAACGCCACGAAAATCGGCAGACTGGCAAGCATGGAAAACGCCATCATTGTTGACCAGTCATTGTTGAACTCGGAGAGCAGGCTGTAAATGGCTACGGTAAGCACGCGGTTGGACCAGTCGTCAATCAGAATCTGCGCAAAGAGGAACTCATTCCAGGCAAGAAGAAAGGTATACAGGCCCGTACCCACCATAGCGGGACCGCTTAAACGTATCGTTACCTTCCACAACGCGCCCAGCCGGGTACAGCCGTCCACCATAGCCGCTTCCTCAAGTTCCGCGGGAAGTTCCTGAAAATAATTACGCAGCATCAGGATGCAGAAAGGCAAACAGAAAGACAAATACACCAGAATAAGGGATGTCAGGGTATTGTATAAACCGATTTCGACGATAAAGACAAAATACGGCAGGGAAAGCAGCACCAGGGGGAAGGTCTGGGTTATCAGCAGAAAAAGAATCACCGGCCTTTTGCCCCGGAACTCGAAACGGGCAATGCCGTATCCAGCAAGACTGCCGAAAAAAAGCGCCAGCAGGGTAACAACAGCGGACACGAAATAGCTATTCCAGAAACACCGGAGGAATCTGGCGCTGCCCAGAACCGTCAGATACGAGTCGGCCCGGAACGCCTGCGGCAGCCAGGTAGGGTACATGCCGCTTTGCACTTCGATATTCGCGCGCAGGGAAACCGAGAGCATCCATAAAATAGGCAAAAGGAGCAGAAAGCTGGAAACAAAAAGAAGGATATAGCTGAGCAGTTTATAATTAACAGACCGGCGGCCAGGAATATGATTTTTCATTTCAGACCCCTTCCTTACCTATTTGCCGGATATACAAAAGACTGAATACCAGCATCAGCAGAAACATCATAACGGCTGTCGCCGACGAATATCCCCAGCGCTGCGCGCGAAAAGCCAGGTTGTAAATGTTCGTCGTCAGCACTTCCGAGGAGTTCATAGGCCCGCCCCCAGTCATCGCGAAAATAATATCGAAATGCCGGAAGGTCCAGATTGTATCCAGAAGGCCCACCGTCATCATAGTACCCTTGAGCGAGGGCAGCGTTATATAAAAAAAACTTTTCGTTGCCGAAGCGCCGTCGATTCTCGCGGCCTCGTACATTTCGTCGGGAATACCTTGAAGGGCCGCCAGAAGCATAACCAGCGTAAAAGGAAAACCCCTCCAGATATTGACAACAGTTACAGAAAAAAGCGACAACTCCGGATCGCCCACCCAACTGATAACGTTTCCCGCGGCCAGCAGCCCCATATCCGAAAGAATACCATTCAGGATTCCAAAAGAATAGTAAATAAGCATCCATATCATCGCCGCGACCGTAGGAGCGATAAGCCAGGGAAGAATCAAAAGCCCCCGGAACACGCCACGTATAGCCGGGCTGATTTTCTGATGCAACAGCATCGCCAGAAACAGTCCTATCAGAAAATGAAAAAAGACCGAAGCGAATGTAAAAATAAACGTATGACCAAGAGCCTGCCAGAATATCCTGTCCCGCAGCAATTCAAAATAATTATTCAAACCGGCAAATACCCGCGCAAACGCGCTGCCCTCGAAAAAACTCAACGAAAAAACCTGAACGAGGGGATAGACCAAAAGCGCCGCGAGTATCAGCATCGCGGGAAGAATAAAAAAATACGGCTGAAGATTTTTTAGCGATCTGGCCCCTATGGCAAGCCTCATACATTTTCTCCTGTTTAAAAACCCCCGGAAGGCAGAAGCCTTCCGGGATATGAATAGACTTTTACTTTTCTGCTAAATTATCTGTTAATTATCTGCGCCCACGCCGCGGCGGCATCGTCAAGAGCCTGTTTGGCGTTTTTCTTGCCACTGATAAAATTCTGTATTTCGATGGTGAGAAGCCTGTTCAGTTCGACCTGCGAAGGCAGATGCGGCAAAGCCTGGGCATTGGGCAGATCCATTTGATCCAGAAAACCTTTCATGTATTTATTCTGGGTAATAAAAGGTTTCGCGGCCGCGACTTTATTCGCGGGAAGATCCCCCGAACCGGAGCAGAAAATCTCCGCGCCTTCCGGCCCGGTAAGATACTTTATAGCCAGCCACGCGCCTTCCTCTTTCTTGCCGCTCAAACCGGCGGGCAGGGCTAAAAGAGACCCGCGGACAATGGTTCCCGTAGTGTTGGACTTAGGAAGCGTAACAACCTCGAATTCCTTGTCTTTGTTAAAGCCTTTCTGAATGGCAATACCCCAGGGGCCCTCAAACATCATCGCTACGTTGCCACCCGCGAAATTAGAGCGTTTTTCTTTTTCACCGTTTTGCAGAACGCCGGGAATCGAATACTGAACAAGCTGCTTGTAAAACTCCAGAGCCCTGACGCCTTCAGGACTATTAAAAGCCGGCTGGTTGTTCGCGTCCACAACCTTCGCGCCCGCCTGAAACATAAGCGGATAAATGTCGTACGTCATGTTTGTAGGCGGCTCGCTTGCCAAAGTGCCCGTAACCGCATATTGATTCGCGCGCGTAACCTTTTTAGCCGTGTCAATAAGCTCGTCCCAGGTTTTCGGCGGCCCGGCGATTCCCGCGGCCTTGAAAATGTCAGGATTATAGAACATAGCGACACAACCCGAATGCACAGGAAGCGAATACCGCTTGCCGTTTACCTGCTGTTTGAAAGCGTCATAATACTGATCAAGAAAACCAGGCGCCTCTTTCGCGACATACGGGTCGATGCTCGCTATAACATTATCCCGGGCAAACGCGCCGACCCAGTCAACCTGGATCATAACGACCTCCGGCAGATTCCGCGCCTGGGCCTGGGTAACAAGCTTGTCATAAAAACCATTAAACGGACCATCCACAGAAACAAGCGTAAATTCGGGATGCGCCTTATTAAAGCCATCGACCATTTTGTTGATCGTCGCCTCCCCCACCTCCAGAGTCTTCCAGTGCGACCAGCGGATTTCCGTCTTCCCGCCAGCCGATTCACTACCCCCGCCCGCGAAAACAGGCGCTGTTGCCATCACAACAAAAGCGGCAACACAAAACAAAAGAGTTCTCTTCATATTTTTTTACCTCCTACATGCGGCTTACAAGCCGGTATTCAGTATAGGGCAGCTCTCCCGTTTTTGCAACCTTTTTTGCCACTTTTGTATCTAATCAGCCGGAGGGGGAAGTCTCCCCCTGAGCGCGGTACACGGTACCGCGCTACCCCCTCTGCGGGGGACACCCCCGCAACGCCCCCGTCCCCAAAACGGTGGCTGTCATCTTTTTGCTTGAGGAGCAAGGTTTGTATGGCGACTGTCACCTTTGCCAAATACCACTGGTAAAACCGGCGGTTTGTTTTTGTGAACCGCCTAAAGGCAGCTGTCGTTGTTATCTTTGAACAGTTCCAACTGATCCAACGCGAGAAACGGTGACTGTCGCCTTTTTGCGCTGAATAGTTATTTTATTTCCTTAAATAAGCAAGTATTTCTTCCCATAGAGGCGGCGGATCATTTGTTTGGTCGATTATTATACCCATATCCAAATCACTGATCCTTTGATAGGTTAATTTATACAGACGGCCCGAAGCGAAAGTATACACGATTGAGATATCGTGGGAAAGCACATGCTGTCCAGAATATCTGAACATTATATTATGATTTCCGGGCTTTAATACCAGTACTTTGTACCACATACCCAGCCCTCCCCCGCCAGCATCCCAAAAACCGGTTTTGGCATTTTGCGCATCCACATGCGTAACGCTCAGATTACTGCTAATAAGCAATTTTGCCTGTTTTTCAAAATCAAGGGACGTATCCCATTTATTTGTTGCAGCCTTGGTCGCGCATCCGCTTAACAACACCACAAGCCATAAACCAGCAAAATGATAAACCGCTTTCCTTTTCATATACAACTCCCTTCATTGCCGTGTTGTCGCCGTGTTGTCAAAAAAGGCGTCAGGCACCTTTGCGTTCCGGACAATAGTACCGGCACCACAGCGAGTTTCGCAATTATATTTCTTCCCGCTGGAACTGTCAATTCGACGCAAGGTGACTGTCACCTTTTTGCTTGCGGGGCAAGGTTTTCACTATGCGTATATTGCGCAAGGGATTGCAGCGGAAAGCCCACAGGCCCGCCGCAAGGCGGGAGCCTTGCTTTTAGGACGGCGTAGTCTGGAGACTACGCCGAGCAGGGGGACTACGCCGGGCGGGGTTAAAAAGTGCCAGGCACGTTTTTTGATAACACATTATAAAACATTACGCTATTTAGTGAAACGTAAAAACGTGCCTGGCACTCTTTTGGGATTTAATGCCGCCCGCAGCGGTATTTATACCGCTGCGGGCGGTGGAAAGCCCGTGGGGCGCG
>JAISAF010000362.1 GCA_031266855.1 Spirochaetales bacterium | reverse complement strand
GGCGCGAGGGATTCCGGGGGCGCGATAGCGCCCGCTACAATCCATACCTATCGGAAAGCGACCGTCTTCGGGCGCATTGGAGGGATGCGAAGCAGCCACGGCGCTTTGCGCCGGGGCCGGAGCGATAGCGGAGTCCCGCAAAGCCCGGTTTTATTGGGCGCGCGCAAAGCGCGTCCAATAAAACGCGCCCAATTACATCAGGCGTTTGTGAATTGGTGCGGAAAATATTTTCGCAGGAGGGCGAAAAGTTCTTCCTCGAAACCGCTGTCCGTTTTTGCGGGGTTTTGTTTGTCCGCGAGGCAGTCCAGTACGATGCCGCCGCCCGCAGCGTCATAGCCGTCCACGATCACAAAGCGGCCTAACGAGGCGTTGTCGTAAAACCGCGCCGCGCCCAGGGGGTGGGAGAGGCTCAGGATAACGCTGCCGCAGTCGTGGCGGCGCAGTTCGGCGGGGTTTCTGTTTTCCGGATCGCCCAGGAAGTTTTCGATTTTCTCTAGCCGCGCCTGGGCTTTCGCGCTTCCTAGTTTGAGGAGGTATGATTTGCCGAAGACGAGCGGGCGGGATCCCAGCCAGATAAGATTTGCCCTGATGCGCGGGGCGGCGCTTACCGGAGGGTCTTCATCGGCTTTGACCATGACTTCGCCGCGTTTGATGTAGATGTCTTCTTCCAGGGTAAAGCCGGAGGCCTGGTTTGTTTGCGCGCCGGTTTTTGGCGGGGTGTTCCAGGTTTCGATGGTTTTGATGCGGGCTTCCTTGTTTGAGGGGAGGAATCTTACGGCGTCGCCGGTTTTTATTCTGCCGCTTACGATGGTTCCGGCGTATATGCGCCGCTCATCGTTTTCGCCGCTGAAGCGGTACACATCCTGCACGGGCATCGCGAAGAAGGATTCTTCGTTTGAGGGCAGGTTGTGAAAGCTGTCCAGCGCTTCCAGAATTGTTTTGCCTTCGTACCAGGGCGTTTCGCTTGCCCGGCGGGTGATGTTTTTTCCTTCCCGCGCGCTGATGGGAATAAAGGCCAGGGGTCTTACGTTCAGGGTTTCCAGATACCGGGCGTAGCCGTTTTTGATTTTGCGGAAAGCCTGTTCGTCGTAGTTCAGCGCGTCGAGTTTGTTGACTGCCACCAGCACCTGCGAAACGCCCAGGAGCGATAAAAGAAGTCCGTGCCGCCGGGAATTTTCGGCTACGCCTTCCACCGCGTCGATAACCAGTACCGCCGCCACGGCGCGGGAGGCGCCGCTTAACATGTTCCGAAGAAACTCGATGTGGCCTGGCGCGTCAATGATAATGTATTCCCGTGTTTCGCTTTTAAAGAAAATCCGGGCGCTGTCTATCGTAATGCCCTGCTTCTGCTCGTCGTCCAGGGCATCCAGAAGAAAGGCGTACTCAAACACCCTGCCGTTCTTTTTGCAGGAATCCCGCACGGCCTGGAGTTTGCCTTCCGGCAGGGAATGGGTGTCGGCGAGGAGCCGCCCTACCAGAGTGCTTTTGCCGTGGTCAACGTGTCCGGTTATAACGATATTCATTCGTTCCGGCGCGCGGTAGGCGGCAAGGCCCTCAAGGGAATCCAGCGAGGGGGAGGCGGCGGTTTGCGGCAGGACAGTTTCGTTCATTTCTTTCATTGTTTCGGTCACTGTTGTGTTCATTGTTTCGGGTATCGTTTTGGGCATTACATATATCCTTCTTTGCGCAGGGCCTCAAGCGTGCCGCCGCCGTCCCTGTCCTGCGCCCGGCCGGAGCGTTCGGCGATGTTGCGGAATTTTCCGCTTATAAGTTCCTTGATGATTTCCCTGGGGCCGCGCGCGTCCGAGTCCACGGGATTCGTGCAGGGATAGCAGCCCAGCGAGCGGTAGCGTTTCCCGTCTCCCTGATTGTAATAGAGGGGAATGGTAGGAATGTTTTCCCGCGCGATGTATTCCCAGATGTTCAGCTCCGTCCAGTCCAGGAGGGGATGCACCCGCACATGAGTATTAGGCGCAAACTCGGTTTTGTAGAGGTTCCACAGCTCCGGCGGCTGGGTACTGGCGTCCCACTCGTTTTTTTCGTCGCGGCTGGAGAAGACCCGCTCTTTGGAACGGCTGCCTTCCTCGTCGCTGCGCACACCCACGATGACCGCGTTATAAGGCTCGGCGGAAGGCAGCGTTTCCCAGGCGTCCTTCTTCGGGTCATAGACGCGGCGCTCGCCCGTGCCGTCAAGGGTCTGCCGCAGAGGAATGGTTTTCAGCTCCCTGCAACAGCCCAGCCTGTCCAGCCCGTCGGGGAAACTGCGTTTTTCCGCCAGGGCTTTTTTATTTTGCCCCACCACCAGGCGCAGTTTCAGTTCTTTTGCCAGGGCGTCCCGGTAGGCAATCATCTGGGGAATCTTGTAATTCGTATCAATATGAATAAGCTCAAAAGGCACATGCCCGAAAAAAGCTTTTTTTGAAAGCCACAGAAGTACGGTACTGTCTTTTCCAATCGACCATAACATTCCGATATTTTTAAACGACTTGTACGCTTCCCTGATGATAAAAACGCTCTGCGATTCCAGTTTGTCCAGCCTGTCCATCCGCTTCTCCTTTCATACATAAACCAATAAACGTGCGCATAACTTACACGGCTTTCCGCATTTATTTTTTCCAGTCAAAAATGGCGCCTTTTTTTGCCCGCCTTGAGCGGGCAAAAAAACCGGGCTATCCGCTCCAAGTCCTCGGATTTGCCAATGCAAATCCTGCGGGCTTTCCGCTCCTATCCCTGGCGCGCGCCCAGCGAGCGGCAAAATTGCGTACGCAATTTTGCGGACGATCCATTTGCGCCTAACGGTCTTTTTACGTTATGCGCAACATTATTCCGCAGAGTGGCGGCAAATGCCGCTGCCCCGCCTTTTATACATAAATACGTAAACATGCGCATAACTTACACGGGCTTGCCGCCCGCCTGGAGATGTCCCGCGTTCAGATGCAGCCCGCATTCCCGGTGTCCCGGACTTTCCCACCACCATCTTCCCGCGCGGGCCTCTTCGCCTTCCCTGACGGCCCGCGTGCAGGGGGAACAGCCAATACTCTTAAATCCTTTCGCGTACAGCGGATGCACGGGGATACCATGTTCTTCGATATATGCGGCAAGCTCCTGGTCTGTCCACGCGGCAAGAGGGTTTATTTTAATAAGGCCGTTCACCGCGTCGTATTCAAGTATTTGAAGGCCCGCCCTTGTTACCGACTGCGAGGCGCGAAGGCCGGTTATCCAGGCGCTTTTTCCCGCAAGGGCTTTTTGCAGGGGCGCGACTTTGCGCACATGGCAGCACAGGCGGCGGTTTTCAAGGCTTTCCCTCATGCCCCATCCGCCCAGCTTCTTTTCCAGGGAACGGACGGCTTCCTCATCGGGAGAATACTTTATGATGCGCAGGCCAAAAAACCTTTCCGCCTCCCTGTGGTAGGTATATGTTTCGGGAAAAAGCTTTCCTGTGTCCAGGGTAAAAACTTCCAGCCCCTCCAGCCCGCGGCCCAGCGCCAGATGAAGAACCGCCGCGTCTTCGGCCTGATGGCTGAAAGCCAGGGCAACAGGCCCTTTTATTTTTGCCAGGATATCCGCGCATGAATGTATATCGGGCATATTATTATTCCTATTAAAAAGATATAAATAATATATAACAGAACCCGGTATATGTCAAGACGGCCTGTGCCTTGAAGAAAAAATTCACCACAAAGTCGAAGACTGGCAAGGTCGAAGACTGGTAAGGTCAAAGAAGCAAAAAATGAAGTAAAAGAACCTCCATTTGCTGTTCCTGCGTAAAGGAGAAAATTAGTACATAGGACAGCTTGTAAATGGGAATCTCTAAAGGTTTTCTATTGCTGGTAGAATGCACAGGCAGGTTTTATGCCTGCAAGCGTAACGGGTGGCGGCAGCCGGAAGACCGTTCTGTTGAAAGAACACCCGCAAAATTGCTATGCAATTTTGCGGGTCTGCCTGCACGGCCTGTGTTAGCCGCGATGCGCGTGCCTGGTGGCAAACCACGCGATTTTGCTCGGCCCTTAACCTGTCATACGCCAGGAAGCTTTTTAGGGCCTCTTGCCCAGGAAGCCTTGTTACCAAAAACACGCTTCCGCGTGCGTTTACCTGGGCATGGCAAAATCGCGCCGCCTGTTATAGCGCATAATTGCTGAACAGCAATTATGCGCCCGCGAATTTGCAAAGCAAATTCGTGGGCCGCCGCTGGTGCGCGCGCAAGGGATTGAAGCGGAAAGCCCACAGGATTTGCATTGGCAAATCCGAGGACTTGGAGCGGAAAGCCCGGTTTTTTTTGGCGGGCACTGCCCGCCAAAAAAAATGCGCCCAAATTCCGAATTACAAATGAGTTTTTGGACAGGCTCTTAGGGGTAGCGGCGCTTAAATGCCGCGACGCGCGCTGAGGCGTTTTCTGTCCAGGGGGAGGTTCTGCCGCGCCGGAATAGCTCATACCCGGTGGCGGCGATCATGGCGCCGTTATCGGTGCATAAAACCGGGGAGGGGAAAATGACCTGGAGGTCGTTTCTTCCGGCAAGGGCCGCGCGCAGGTATGAGTTCGCGGCGACTCCGCCGCCCGCCACAACGCGCCGTAAACCTGTGTCTTCCACAGCGCGGAAAAGGCGGCGCAGCAGAATATCGATTGCGGCTTTTTGAAAGGAGGCGGCAATGTTCGCGGGTGTTTTTTCGTAGCCGGGATTGAGGAACTTGTCGAGCTGGTTCACTGCCGCGGTTTTGAGGCCCGAATACGATACGTCGCAGCGGTGTTCGCCTTTATTCAATACGGGGTCGGGGAAGGAAAACGCGCGTGCGTC
Source organism: Spirochaetales bacterium (assembly GCA_031266855.1). Classification (GTDB taxonomy): domain Bacteria; phylum Spirochaetota; class Spirochaetia; order DTKZ01; family DTKZ01; genus JAISAF01. The sequence goes on along the minus strand of JAISAF010000362.1, from coordinate 1,245 downwards.
GCCGTCTTTCGCGAGCCGGTCAACGGCGGCTCCGCCGGGAAAACCGAAGTTGTAGAACTTCGCCACCTTGTCGAAGGCTTCGCCGCAGGCATCATCAATGGTTGTTCCCAGCACTTCGATATTGTCAAAATCCGCGACGCGGGCAATGAGGGTATGGCCGCCCGATGCCAGCAGGCCGATATAGGGGTAGGGAATATCGTTTTCGATATGGGGGGCGTAGAGATGGGCGCGCACATGATCAACAGCGGTAAAGGCAAGTCCCCGGCTCCACGCGAGAGCTTTCGCGAAAGACAGGCCCACAAGAAGCGCGCCCAGAAGTCCGGGCCGTGAGGCAGCCGCGATGCCGTCAATATCGTCCAGTCCGAGGCCGGCCTCCTTCAATGCCCGCTCATACACAGGCCCGATAAGCTCGATATGGGCGCGGGAGGCAAGCTCCGGCACAACGCCGTTATAGGGCCGGTGAATCTCCGTTTGCGAAACAACGACATTTGAAAGGATTGCGCGTCCATCCTCCACAACAGCGCAGGCGCATTCATCACAGGAGCTTTCGATGCCAAGGATTTTCATTTGACGGATTTCCCCAGAAGTTCCGACACAAAGAGGAATTCGTAGCCCTGGGCCTGCGCCTCCTCATATAAACGGGGAAGAATCTCCGCAAGCTCGGCGCACCACACATGTCCTATCATAAGGGCCCAGCCCTGTTTCGCGGCAATCCGCTTTCCTGTTTCAAAATACCCGCGGATGGACTGCCTGTCCTGTACATTATCGAGAAACACGGAGCGTTCCCGGCAGGGAATTCCCATCCGCGTGGCGAGACGGGGTCCCTCGGAACTGGCTGTAGTGCGTGAATCAATAAAAAAAAGCCCCCGCTCCCTGATAACGCCCAGAACCAGACTCATAATCCTGGGGTCTTCGGTCACAAGCGATCCCATGTGATTGTTGACGCCTTTCAGTCCTGGCAGGGAATCGATATGTTGCTTTGTAAGCCTGATAACCGTCTGGTCGTCCATTGAAGTGAGGATGGCCTGCGGGCCGGGGTTTTCCTCGCGCCGGGGCTGCATGGGAAGGTGGAGCATTGTTTCCTTTCCTGCTGCCGCGATAATGCGCGCGGCTTCGGCGCTGCCGGGGAGTGCGGGCAGAACGGCTATGGTAAGCTTGCCCGCGAAAGCCGTAAAGGATTTCAAAAGATCGTTCTGGTAGCCCGCGTCATCAAGGATTAGCGCTATCTTTCCCCGTGAAAGCCCC
>JAISAF010000258.1 GCA_031266855.1 Spirochaetales bacterium | reverse complement strand
GGGCGGCGGCTTTGGAAGCGGGCCGCGCTCACGCGTGCTGCTTCAAAACCGATTCACGAAATTGCCTCACGGCAATTTCGTGAATCGGACGCTGGGCGCGCGCAAGGGATTGCAGCGGAAAGCCCACAGGCCCGCCGTAAGGCGGGCCGAGGACTTGCAGCGGAAAGCCCGGTTTTTTTGGGCGGGCGAAGCACGCCCAAAAAAATGCGCCTGAAGACAGCCGCTTTCCTATAGGAAATTTATAGAAAGGGCGCTCACCGCGCCCCCGGAATGCGCCAAAAATCTTCCACATCAAAAAAAACAAAAAAAATCCGATAATCACTTGACATTCAAAATATAAAGCGCATTAATACATTTTAAAAGAGTCTTTGACTGGGAGATGGGCGATGAACGAAAAAACAGCTTTCCTTGCTGATGATACTTCCGATATTTCCGAGGAACCTCCTGAGTCTTCCTTAAGCGGCGGGCCGCTGCCCGACCCTGATACCCGGATTCCCGGCCCTGTCAGGCTTCGGCTGATCCAGCCTTCTTCACGGGCATCCGCGAAGGCGCGTGGTTTTCGTCTTCGGTTTTTCCCTTCGGCGGGCCAGGCGGATTGGGACGACTGGAACTGGCAGCTTGCCAACCGTATTACATCCCTTGAACGTCTGGGCCGCATGCTGCACCTGACGGATATGGAAACGCAGGTGTTCCGCGACAGGCCCGATGCCGTCCCCCTGTCCATTACTCCGTATTACGCCAGCCTCCTGGATCCCATTGACCCTTCCCACGCCCTGCGCCGTTCGGTAGTCCCCACGATTTTTGAAAACCTCGTCTCTCCGGGGGAATCTCCTGACCCGCTTGCGGAGGATCGTGACACGCCGGTTCCCGGCCTGGTACACCGGTATCCCGACCGGGTTCTTTTCCTGGCCGCCTATTCCTGCTCCACCTACTGCCGCTACTGTACCCGATCGCGCGCGGTCGGCAGCGCCTGCGCCCCCACGCCGGAAACCTGGGAACACGCCCTGGAATATATCCGCGAACACAAGGAAATCCGCGACGTTCTCATCTCCGGCGGCGATCCCCTTATCCTGCCAGACGAAATTATCGACCTGCTCCTCTCGCGCATAAGCGCCATCCCCCACGTCGAATTTATCCGCATCGGCACCAAAGTCCCCGCCGTCATGCCGCAGCGCATAACGCGCCCCCTCATAAAAGTCCTCCGCAAATACCGCCCCCTGTGGATAAGCATTCACGCGACACACCCCGACGAGCTAACCCCGGAAATGCGCCACGCCTGCGACCGCCTCGCCAACGCCGGAATCCCCCTCGGCAGCCAAACCGTCCTCCTCGCCGGAATCAACGACTGCGCCGAAACCCTCAAAAAACTCTACCACGGCCTCCTGACCATGCGCGTGCGCCCCTATTACCTCTACCAGTGCGACCCCATCTCCGGCTCAAACCATTTCCGCACCAGCGTCCGAAAAGGACTCGAAATAATGCGAAACCTGCGCGGCTTCACCAGCGGCTACGCGGTCCCCACCTACGTCATCGACGCCCCCGGCGGCGGCGGAAAAATCCCTCTCCTCCCCGAATACATCGCCGGTTACGAAGAAGGCAGCCTCCTCCTCAAAAACTACGAAGGCCGCCTCTTCCGCTACCCCGACAAATGCGTGGATCAGGGCCAGTAGTGCGCCTCCCCGGTATTTTGGAACTTCATGGCGCGTCCCTGCGGGCCGGGCTTTCCAGGGCTGCGCTGACGCTCCGGCCCTTCGGGCTTGCTGCGCAACCCTTCCAATCCCTCGCGCCCCACGGGCTTTCGGCAGCCATAAACGCGGAACCGCGAAACCGCTGCGCGCTTTCGCGCGGGGCCGTTCAACAGAACAGCCCCGTGCCCCAGGGCCTTCCGCCCCAGGCGCACAGGCTTTCACGGAACCGGAAACCGTGATCATCGGCCTTACCTTCGACCTGAAAGACGACTATCTTTCCCGCGGCCTTTCGCCGGAGGAAACCGCTGAGTTCGACAGCGCGGAAACCATAAACGGCATTGAAACCGCCATCCGCGCCCGTGGGCATACCGTTGACAGGATCGGAAACATCCACAGCCTCGCGGCCCGGCTTGTTTCCGGCGCGGCCTGGGATTTTGTTTTTAATATCGCCGAGGGCCTTACAGGTCTGGGCCGGGAATCCCAGGTTCCCTGCCTGCTCGAAGCCTGGAACATACCCTACAGTTTTTCCGACCCCCTGGTACTGGCCCTGTGCCTGCACAAAGGCATGACCAAGCGCGTCATCCGCGACGCCGGGCTTGCGACCCCCGCCTTTACCGTCCTGGAAACAGCGGCCCAGGCCCGGCAGGTAAACCTGCCGTATCCGCTGTTCGCGAAACCTGTTGCCGAAGGCACAGGCAAGGGAATCAGCGCCGCCTCGAAAATCCAAACTCCCGTGGCTCTTGAACAAACAGCCGCCGCGCTGCTCGCGAAATTCCGCCAGGGTGTACTTGTCGAAACTTTCCTGCCCGGCCGCGAGTTTACCGTAGGCATTACCGGCACGGCGGCCGAAGCCCGCGCCGTCGGCTGCATGGAAATCCATTACGGCGGCGGGGCCGAAGGGGAGGCCTATTCCTACATAACCAAGGCCGAATATGAAAAGCGCGTCAGCTATACCCCGGCGCGGGACAAAACCGCGCAAAAGGCCGCGGAGCTTGCCCTGGCGGCATACCGGGTGCTGGGCTGCCGCGACGGGGGCAGGGCAGACCTGCGCTGCGACGCGGCGGGCGAACCCAATTTTATCGAAATAAACCCCCTGGCGGGCCTGAACCCCATCCATTCCGATTTACCCATAGCGGCGCGCCTGGCCGGGGTATCCTACGAACAGCTTATCCAGGAAATCCTTGAATCAGGACTGAAACGGGCGGGATTAATGCCCAAAAGCGGACATAAACAGGGGTAAATTGTATAATTTTCTATACTATCGCAGAAAAATTCACCGTAAAGTCGAAAAAAAGGTAAATAAAAAGACCTGAAAAACATTGCCTGAATATGGTGGTAAAGGCTTTTCAAACTGGTCATTGATTAGTAAACTTATTATGGGAATGTGGACTGTCGCCGATTCATCTCCCTCCGCTGTGCGTTCGCCGCCAGGGAGCGGTATAAAAAATCAAAATAAAATTTTCCTGACTCCCCGCAGGACACTATGTATTCTGTTCACCAGAGCTTGAAACAAAGCCTGAATTGTCATATATTTTGCGGGGCATCGGCATTTACTTTTTTCAGCGTCAAAATTCCTCTACAAGCAGCAGGTATTATATGCGAAGCAGATTAGTATTGGTTTTTATTTTTATCCTGTTGGCATCCTGTTTCCTGGCTTATTTAATTATTTATATTGCCCAAAGTAATAAGACCAAACGGATCTTATTACAAAAATTATATGATATGAAAGATTTAGAGACCCTATACAAGATAGGAGAGACAAATGCTTTTGGTGAAAAAGAACGGAGGCGTGTACCTTTCTTTATTGTCGCCGATTATTTGGATGACAGGTACGTTAAAACGAAGAATGAAGTTTACAACAAAATAGCAGATTTATATATAGAGAGATCGCATAAAATGTTGGGATGCTGGCTTTTATTCGGCATGTCATCGACAATTGCTTTTGCAATATATAATTGGCCTTTGTAATTCAAATCCGGGACAGCGCCCCCCGCATTTATAGAAGTATCCCCTCAAAAATGTATAATAGAGCTGTTCAGAAACCCCACAGCTTCGGAAACGGCTTCAATATAAAAACAGCGGGATTTGCCGCCATTGTGCGGCAAATCCCATAGACTTGACGGAAGGTTATTGAACAAGTCTAATACATTATGAATTACAGATTGAACTGGGATTTAAAAGATGGCAAGCTGTCGTTTGATACTGGCAGATTAATCGTATATAATAATCAAATTATTAAAAGTAATGGGCCCTCGCGGGACCATAACGACCTGATAACAGCGTTTGCGGCACGATACAGGCTCAATCGCAGTGATGTGGCGAGTAACGCGTACAGATTTTACTGGCGGCCCAACTCAAAAAATGAAATTACCGTAAGCGGTGTGCGAAAAATTGACACAGACTGGGCATGCGACCACATCCAAACATTTGACAGGCTCATCGATAGTCTTTTTTAAACACTACCTTATGTGAACAGTTGTCATGTTATAGATATAACTAAAAAGAAATCCAAACGCTAAGTCGTGGTAAAATTTTAAGAGTTGCCGGATAACAGCCACATACCGAATATTTTATACTGATATAACATTTTTCAGGCGCGCGTAATTGTCCTCAATTGATCCGGTTGGGGAAAAAACGCTGGAACTTCCGGCTATGAAAAGGTCCGCGCCTGCCTGCCGTATATGCGCGGCGTACTCAAAGCTGACATTGCCATCCGCCGCGATAAGGACGCTGTTTCTGCCGCGCTCTTCCAGCCACAGCCGCAGGCGGCGGATTTTCTCCAGCGTCGCGGGAATCAGTTTCTGGCCGGAAAACCCCGGATTCACCGTCATAATAAGGACAAGTTCAATATCATCAAGAATATGTTCAAGCAGGGTAAAAGGCGTTGCCGGATTCAGCGCGATACCCGGCCTTACGCCCATGCCGCGTATTGCCGCAAGAGCCTTCTGCACATGAAAGGTGGCCTCGTAATGAACGCTCAGTATATCCTCCGGCCCCAGAAAGCTGTACTGGCTCAGAAAGTTTTCCGGCTTTTCTATCATCAGGTGGACATCAAGCGGAACTTTACTTATCTTCCGTACCGCCTGCGCAAAGTCCGGCCCCAGGGTGATGTTGGGAACAAAATGATTGTCCATGATATCAATATGAAGATAGTCCGCGCCGCATTTTTCCAGTCTGCGGATATTGTCCGCGGCGTTTAACACATCCACACACATCAGAGACGGGGATATTTTACCTTCGCGCATGTGATTCCTCTTCAAAGCCTTAGAGCCTGTTCCATATCTTGAAAACCGCTGGCCGCCGCGCAAGGGATTGTAGCGGAAAGCCCGCAGGAAAGCGCCTCCGGCGCTTTCCGAGGACTTGGAGCGGAAAGCCCGGTTTTTTGCGGCACCGCCGCAAAAAATGCGCCCAAATTCCGAATTATAAATGGGTTATGAAACAGGTTCTTACTTATACGTTGACTTCCTTTTTGCCGGTAAGTTTGTAGAACAGGATGAGCGATATAACCGTTGTGGCTGTCAGAATAGTCGCCAGGGCTGCGGCGGTACCGTAGCTTGCGCGGACGACCTCCTGATACACGGCAACCGACATTGTCCGTGTACCCGCGGTATACAGGATAACCGAAGAACTCAGCTCGTTAATAACGGTAATCCAGCTAAGTATTGCCCCCGAAAGGACGCCCGGCAGCATCATCACAGCGGTAATCCTGAAGAAAGTTTTGACAGGCGAGGCCCCCAGGCTGATGGAAGCTTCTTCAATGCTGGGACTTATCTGATACAGAATGGCCGAACTGGAACGCAGGGTGTAAGGCAGCCGGCGGATGACCAGGGAAATGATAATAATAAACGCTGTTCCGCTCAGGATAAGCGGCTCGTCGTTAAAGGCCAGAAGCAGGGTAATTCCCAGAACAGAACCGGGAATAATATAGGGAAACATTGTCAAACTGTCGATAATCCCCGTGAAGAAATTCCGTCGCCTTACTGACAGATAGGCGATAAAAAGCCCCAAAAGGACGATGAGCAGAATGGCAATCAGGCCGAACAGATAGGTATTTCTTATGGCGCTGCCGAGATTTGAAAAAATCATTTTGTAACTTACAAGGGAAAAGCCGGGAAGAAAGATTGCCTGATTTGTGTTAAGAAACGAAGTATAGATAACCGTTAGCTGGGGGATGATGGAAAGGCCAATGATGATAAACAGAAACGCATGAACAAATATGCTCTTGAGGCCGGTAATTTCTTTCGGCTGGATGGGCCGCAGAGCGCTCATCGTATATGATTTTTTATTGACAAAATGTTTTTGACCGATGAACATGATCGCCGTAATAAATACCATAATAGTCGCCATACTGGCCGCGAAATTGGCGCTGCCTCCCACTTCGCCAATAAACTCGGAATAAATCAGTACAGGCATGGTACGGTAGCCTTCGCCTATCAGCATGGGAGTTCCAAAGTCGGCAAGGGCATTCATAAACACCAGAAGAGCTCCCGCGAGGATGGTTGGCGTAATAAGAGGCACAATAATCGTAGCAACTTTCCGTACACTTCCGCAGCCCAGGCTTTCAGCCGCCTCTCCCAAAGATACATCAATCTTTTTCAAAGCGCCGCTGGCATACATATAGATAAAAGGGTAGAGTTTCAGCGTAAATACAAGAAGAATACCGCCGAAACCGTATATTGAAGGCGTCTGAATCCCAAAAAGGCCGGACAGGAACTTCGTTATAACGCCGTTCCGCCCGCCCAGAAGTACCCACGAATAGGCGCCAATAAAAGCCGGCGACATCATTGATATAATGATAAGGATTTCAAGCGCGGTCTTTCCCCGGATTTTGAACGAGGTCATAAAATAGGCCATGGGAATACCAATAAGTACCGTCAGAACAGTAACGCAGCCGGTTACCAGAAAGCTGTTCCACAGCGCCGTATAATAAAACCTGCGGCTGAAAAATTTCACAAAATTATCAAACGTCCAGCCGCCGGTTTCCGGATCCCTGAAACTGCTCAGAAACAGGGAAAGAAGCGGATACACCAGAAACACGGCAAAGACAAGAATAATGATAATTGTGAGGGCTTTCCAGAAATCCGGCAGGGAAAATTTTTTAGACATATTTTTGTACACCCCTTATCAGGCTTTGTTCCATATCTTCCGTCAGCACATTGATCTTCAGCGGATTTGGCCGCAGGGAAATCTCCTGGCCAGTCTCGAATAGTTTTTCGCAGTTACCCAGATTCTGGGTATACTCGATGCTGGGCTGTCCGGGAACGATCACTTCATCCGGGAAGCTCAAAGTATAATTGACATATTTCCCCAGAAAGGTAGAGCCGGTAATTTTTGCCGTGATGCCGGCGCCTTCCTGAACCGAGAACTCTTCCGGGCGAACCGCCACAACCACGTTCCGGCCTTCACTGCCGCTGGTAAGATCAGGAACCTCCAGGCTACAGCCGTTTGCGAACCGTACTGTCCGCGGACCGGAAACAACAGCCGTAAAAAGGTTCGAGTGACCAATAAAAGTAGATACAAAACCATTGGTGGGCCGCGCGTAAATATCCTGAGGCTTTCCTACCTGCTGGATAACGCCCTGTTTCATAACCGCGATGCGGTCGGACACGACAAGGGCTTCTTCCTGGTCGTGCGTAACATACACCGTCGTTATACCGACCTTTCTTTGTACGTTCCTGATGACATCCCGCATTTCCACCCGCAGTTTGGCATCCAGGTTTGAAAGCGGCTCATCCATAAGGAGAACGCTTGGATGAATTACAATAGCCCGCGCCAGAGCCACCCGCTGCTGCTGCCCGCCGGAAAGCCTTTCCGGCAGCCTGTCCTGGTACTCCCCGATCCGTACAAGAGCCAGGATTTCGTTTACCCTGCCGCGGATTTGATCCTTCGGTATTTTACGCAGTTTCAGGCCGTACTCAATGTTTTCCCTCACAGTCATGTGCGGGAAAATAGCATAATTCTGAAACACCATGCCGATATTGCGCCTGTTAGCGGGAATGGCATTGATAGGATTCCCGTCAAAACTGATAACACCGTTTTCGATGGAATTGAAACCGGCAATCATCCGCAGCAGCGTTGTCTTGCCGCACCCGGAAGGCCCCAGCAGCGTAAAAAATTCCCCGTTTTTTATATCAAGTGACAAACCAGGAATTATTGTTGTATTCCCATAACGCTTAACTACATTATCTATACCGATAGCGACACTCACTCCTGCCTCCAAAAAATGCGAAAAGCCCGGCTCCGCCGCCTGGCCCGCCGGGCCAGGCGGATATAAAACATTCGGATATAAAATTACAAACTGGTAAAGATTTCCTTGAATTTGTTAATCCATTCCTGCCGTTTGGCAGCAGCCATATCCTCGTCCACCTCCAGAATTTTCATTTCAGACAAAGGTTTCAGAATAGGAGAAGGCGGCAAATCCGTGCGGACAGTACGGCGGTTCAGGGAATCATTCATCAGTTTCTGGACATCGTAACTCGTACAGAAATCCAGGAACTTCTTCGCGTTTTCCAGATTTTTGCAGCCCTTAATAATCTCAATGCCATCCCCGCGGAAAGTTACCCCCTCTTCCATGTAGACCAGTTTGATAGGCGCGCCAAGGGACAGGTATGTAGCCCCGCCCTCCTCAAACGTTAAACCTACCGTATATTCGCCATCGGCCACACCCTTATAAACCGCCGAGGAACTCCCCAGAAGTTTTCCGTCCAGTTGCGCGCAGAATTTTTTGATAAAGTCCCAACCCTTTTCGTTGTCGCCGCCGCCCATAGCGAAAAGCATTGTCTCGATATGTTCAAAAGCCGAGGAGGAAGCCGAAGGATCCGCCATCGCGATTTTGCCCTTGAGCACCGGATTCAAAAGGTCCTGATATCCTTCCATGCGTATATTGCCCAGCAGATTCGTATTTGCCATCATGATACTGCCCGTAGCGTCGAAACGGGTAAGAGGCCCCTCGATGTTTTTGTACTTAGGATCAACCGCGGATTCGTTAGGCGTCTGGTAGTTTTCAAACAAATCCATTTTCGATTTGACTGTCGTTGTCGCCCCGCTCCACAGCACATCCGCCAGAGGATTGTTTTTCTCCGACTCGACGCGCTTCAAAGCCTCCCCGGTACCAAGCGCGATAATCTCCATCTTTATACCGCTTTCCTTTTCAAAACGCTCGACAATAGGCTTCATAAACTCCAAAGTAAGCGGGCTGTAAACAACCAGACTGCCGGAACCCGAAGCCGCGCCGGAACCCGCCCCCTGAGCCGGCTGGGAACCGCCGCAGCCCGCGATAAGAGTTATAAACGCAAGCGCGATGATACATCCCGTACAAATTTTTTTCATTATTTTTCCTCCAAAATATTAAAAAAAAGTACTCCTAATATTAATATAAACCCGCCCGGAAATCAATCAAAAGTTCAAAGCCTCCAGGAGAAGTCCTTTTAAGCATGAAGTCGAGTTAGGCGCATTCCACAGGGCGCGGTGAGCGCCCACGACAATAAGTTTCTTCTTGGAAAGCGACTGTCTTCAGGCGCATTTTTTGCGGTTTGGGAATTTGCGCCGCAAATTCCCAAACCGCAAAAAACCGGGCTTTCCGCTCCAAGTCCTCGGATTTGCCGATGCAAATCCTGTGGGCTTTCCGCTACAATCCCTTGCGCAGCGGCAGATCAGAATAAGGCCCCGGAATTACCAGCGGTAATTCCGGGGGCAGGTAATTGCCTTTGGCAATTACCTGCCCATAACCAGCCGGTCGCAATTTTGGAACAAAATTGCGTGATGTGCCACCAGGCACAGCGCGTTACGCGCTGTGCGCGTCTTTATCACCACCGGCTGCCGACGCACCAGCGGCAAACACCCGCAAAATCGCTACGCGATTTTGCGGGCCGTCACCCCGCCAGGCACAGCGCGTTATGCGCAATTCCGTTCGGCCCGTACCGGCTCTATTGACTAAACAATGATTATAGGGGATTATTGCAACCATTTTAAAAACGAAAGGAGCTGAAATGGAAGAACCAGCAATACATCAATTTGATTTTGCCCTTATCAATGAATACTTTACGGAACTGCAACGGCAGGGGCCCGGCAGTCCCGAAGCAACCATGAAAGCGTTAAGTTTTATTGGCAATTTTTCAAGTGAGTCTAAAATTGCCGATTTAGGTTGCGGTACAGGCGGTCAAACAATGATTTTGGCGCAAAATACAAAAGGAACTATTACCGCCCTTGACCTTTTCCCCGGTTCAATTGAAAAACTTAACGCAACCGCCGGGAAACTTGGTTTACAGAATAGGGTAAAAGGCATTGCTGGTTCAATGGACAATTTACCGTTTCAGAATAACGAATTCGATCTTATATGGTCCGAAGGGGCTATTGCAAATATAGGTTTTGAGAAAGGTTTGAATTACTGGAAAGGCTTCCTTAAAAAAGGCGGTTATATTGCCGTAACTTATGAATCATGGTTTACCGATGATCGTCCCGCTGAAATTGAAAAATGGTGGGTTGATGCGGTTCCTGAAATTGGCACAATAGGGCATAACATTTCAATAATGCAAAAAACAGGTTATGTTCCTGTCGCCGCATTTACGCTGCCTGAAAATTGCTGGATAGATAATTATTTTATTCCGCAACAACCACGGCAGGAAGAATTTTTGAAAAAATATTCGGGAAATAAAACCGTTGAGAATTTTATCGCATTTTTGAGACAGGAGTCGGAGTTGTATTCAAAATATAAACAGTATTATGGATATGTGTTTTATATTGGAAAAAAAATGTAAAAATGATATGCCCCCGCGGCATATAACCGGCCTGTTCCCGCCCCGCCGTCCGTTGGGCGGCGGAGCTATGGTTTACCCGAGTCATTCCGCTACGCTCCATTCCCACGGCAGACCTCCGCCGCAGTTTACCAGCCCTGATCTTTGCTTCGCAAAACCCTTATCGGGGCAGCCCCGGGCAGACAAACTGTCGTAAACAGCCGGAACGTTATGCGACATTGTACCTAAAATTGGCTTGAATATATTGTATAAAAAAGGTTGACATTAATATAATTTTATGCGATAATTAAAAAACCGTAGCAGGAGGACAAAAAATATGGATACATTTGATTTATTACTCAATTCTGAAAAATATATGAATGCAATTAAATTTATTGAAGATCAATCTGGTATAAAAATAATGTTGGATTATCATGGAGAATATATTGTTGAACAAAGGTTAAAGGAAAGAATTTCAAGATTAGATATTAAAACGAATGACTGGATAAATGTATTTGGAAATGATTATGAAAAAATATTAAAA
>JAISAF010000242.1 GCA_031266855.1 Spirochaetales bacterium | reverse complement strand
TCATGCGTTTCCTGCGGAATAGTCCGCTTGAAATAGTTAAAAATTGCGGGGTTCCCAGGACCACAAATCAGAAGAACCCCGCAAATCCTGCCAAAACCCGCATACGCGGGAAAGGAGCTTTGTTATGGCACGAAAACAAGTCCGTGCAGGGAGGAAGTCAATGGGGATAACCATCAACCCCCGCAAAGGCTGCTGGGTCAACTATCAGTTAAGGCTCGCCGGCATCACCCAGGCCGCGGTCGCCCAAAGGGCGGGCTGCAACAACAGAACTGTATCAGATTTTTTAAGGGGGCGCAAGAACTCCGAAAGGGTCAGGAGGGCGCTGGCCGACGCCCTGGGCTATGAGTCCTTTGAACAGCTTCTCGCCGCCAGCCGGGGGCATGACGGGGGCGCGGCATGACAGCCGGCGCCAAAGAATACGCCGCGTTCCGCGATTATCTCCCCGTATTGAGCGATTTGGAAAGAGCCTTCCGGTTTGCCGGGGAGGAAATTGAATTCCGCCTGGCTCTCTTTGCGGGAAAGGAGAGGTATGCCGAAATCCGCCGCAACGGGAAACCCGCCAGCGCCGCATTCATCGGAGGCGGCAGTCCCGCGCAGGCGCTCAAGGATGTTGCCAGGGCGGTAATACTATGATCAACTCCTGGAAGGAATTTTTTATTGCGGTGGAACAGATGAGGCAAAGCCAGAGAGCCTTTGAACGGCAAAAGACTCCCCTCCGGCGGGAGGCGGCGCGGAGCTGCGAAAAGGCCGTGGACGAATGCATCAGAAAGAAAAACGCGCGGCAGGCGCGGGAGCGCGAACAGAAGCAGCTCCAATTATTTGAAAACGGGGGAACACAGTGAGTAAGGAAAAATTCATGACCGGCAGCCAGGGCCGGCAGATACCGGGGGAAGAAGAGATTTTTCGAACGGCGGAAGAATGCCGGCGGCAATTAAGAAAGCCGGATAAACCTGTTATGGACATAAGAGACGCCCGCCGGATTATGTTTCGCCGGTTTTTGGACGCTTCTTTAAGGGACGGAAAGGCTTATGCATCGAAGGCAGGGGGACATAAACCTGAATGATATTTTTGTCCCGTTTAAGCTCCTTAATTCCTAATTTGACAGCCTCTTCCGCTATGCGCACCGCGAAGCTGGCGGCCTCCACCGGATTGGAACACTGCGGCGCGGTAAGCTGCGCCGCCATCAAAAGGGCGGTTTTTGTCGCTGTCCAATATCCCGTTTTGTCGGAAACAAAGTCGAGGTATAGAGACAAAATTGTTTCGTGCAACAACCCGTCATTGATCAGGTTGGGGAATTTAGAACGGAAAAGTTCCTTAACGAGCACATCAAGAATAATCGCTGAATCCTCAAAGTTCATGCGCGTATTTTCACAAAAATCAGACGTTTTTGCAAGGAGATAACAAATGAGTAAGGAAAAATTCATGACCGACAGCCAGGGCCGGCAGGTGCCGGAACACCTGGTAAGCGACATCGATAAACTGCGCGACAGGACGGTACGCGGGATCATTAAGGAGGCCCTTGAGATGCGGCAGGTGCTGCGGGATTTCAAGGGCCGCATACGGGAGGAGATTTTCGGCTTTGTCAAAGCCTCCGCGGGCAGGTACGGCAAGTCCTGGGGCGGGAAGAAAGGCAACATTACCCTTTCGACCTATGACGGGCGCTACCGGCTTGTGGTGTCGGTGGACGAGAAACTTGTCTTCGACGAGCGGCTGCAGATTGCGCGGGAACTCATCGGGGGCTGCATTAACAAATGGAGCAAAGGGTCGCGGGACGAAATCCGCATACTGGTGCAGGACGCCTTTCAGGTGGACAAGGCCGGAAAGATTAATACGGCCCGGGTGCTGGGGCTGCGCCGCCTGGAGATACACGACGAGGCCTGGCGGAAGGCGATGCGGGCCATTACCGAGAGCATACAGGTCTGCGGGAACAAACAGTACCTGCGGTTTTACGAACGGAACGAACAGGGCGGATACGAACAGATTCCCCTTGACGTCGCGGCGCTGTAAGGAAAAAGGGAGGGGGCTATGGCGGGATTTTTATACCGGCTGGGCTGCGGGTTAAAGGACATGGGGGAGCGGCTGAAGTGGGGCGCCCTCATCCGCGCAGGACTGAAAATAAGGGAGATAGCGCTTAATGGAAAAGCTCAATAGTCAGGAGAGGATATTCGAGATCGTGCGGCATCTGCACCTGAACCACGCGACGGGATTAACCAACAGGGAACTGGCGAAGCTGGCAGGGACTTCGGAAACAAACATCTGCCGGGACCTTGCGGTATTCCAGAAGTATAAATGGATTGAAAAGGGGGCTTCCGGCAAATGGCGGCTGTCGCCGGAGTTCGGAGGCATCGCGGGGGGAATTATGAAAAGCTACAGGGAAGCAAAACTGCTCCTCAGTAAGGACGAGGAACGCTACGCATCGGCAATGCAGTAAAGGATAAAATTATGGGAAGAAAACCAAAACAACAGCCGGGCGAAGACGCCGTGGCTATGGATATGGTTGCGGCAAAAAGTAAAAAGCAGGAATTGGCCATTCAGCGGATTGAGGAGGAGTACGGCGACGGGCAACCCTATGAACGGCTGCGGCTTGAAAACGAGATACGGTTTTACCGGCAGCAAATGGGGGAATCCCTGATTGAAACCGGAAAACGGCTCAAGAGGATCAAGGCCAATGAGGAACATGGCGGATTTCTTCAGGTGCTGGAGAATCTCAATATGGCCGCCCGCTCCGCACAGTACGCCATGACGGCGGCTGAAAAATTTGGAAATACGCCAACGCTGGCGCATTTGGACAGTTCCAAAATAAAAGCCCTTACTGTTCTTGACGATGATTCGATCCAGGCGCTTGAGGATGGTAAAGAAGCCGCAGGAGTTACCCGGGATAAAATAGAGATGATGAGCGTCAGAGAGCTTCGGGAAGCCCTGCGGAAAGAGAACCGGAAACAGGAAAAGGCCCTCAAGGCCCAGGAAGACGCTATTGCCAGGAAAGAAGAGAAAATCAACGAACTGGAACGGCGGCTGCGCTATCAGGAACCGCCCGCCAGAGAGCAGCTTGCGGCCGTGGCGCTGGAACCGCTCAAAAAGAAACTTTTTGAACACCTTTTGCAGGCGCAGTTTCATCTCGATGAAGCGGTCAATGCGGCTGCGGCGGCCCAGAAGGTTGAGGGGGCTACATTCCCCCAGCTTCAGGAATGGGCCAAAGCCCACTACGGACAGCTTGCGCCCATCGGGGAACTCTTTGAGGAACTCGACCAGGCGCTGAATAACTGCGGGCCTGATAAGCCGGAGAACGGGGAACAGGGGGGGCGCGTATGTACCGGGATTATGCTGAACGGATGAACAGCAGCGGATCACCAGCGGAGAGAAAGAAAATTGTAGAGGAAATGTGCCGGATGTTTGCCTTCTCCGCCGCGAAGGCATATAAGGTTCTGAAAGAATCAGGCTGGATGTCCGGGCGGAAAATACGGCGGGATGCCGGGACTTCCGCGCTTACGGCGGAAGTCATGGATCAGGCGGCGGCCCTTATCAGAAACGGGCTGCGGAAAAACGGTAAATCAACAATGCCGGTTACTGTTGCCCGGAAAATACTGCTCGACAACGGGGCTGATGTTCCTCTCGGAAACAGCCGCCTCCGCCAGCTTCTGAGGGAAGCCGGGATGACCGCGGAGAACGCCAAAGCCGCCCCGCCCCACCAGAGGATGCGCAGCCTCTATCCCAACCATGTACACTTTGCCGACCCCTCCCTGTCCCTGCTGTACTTCGCCCCCGGGGGAAAACAGCGCATTCTGCGGGACGATGAGGCCTACAAAAACAAGCCTTTTCTGGAAGGCAAAGAGGACCTGAAATGCTGGCGGTACGTCCTTACGGATCACTACTCCGCTTCGGTCTGCGTCCGGTATTACGCGGCACGGGGTGAAACCGCGGTAAATATGTATGATTTTCTTTTGTACGCCTGGGGCAGGAAAGACAACCCCGCCTATGTGTTTCACGGCCTGCCGGAACTGCTCTGCTGGGACAAGGGAAGCGGGAACATCAACAAGCCCGCAGCCAACGCCCTGGCCGCCCTGCGGGTGAGAACGGAAACTCACGCGCCGGGCAATCCCCGGGCCAAGGGCCAAGTCGAGGAGGCCAACAATCTTGTGGAAACCCATTTTGAATGTCTTTTGAAACTGGAAGAGGTCCGCTCGATTGAAGAATTAAACGCCGCCGCCGAAAGGTGGTGCGCGGCCTGGAACGCGAACGGGCTGTCCAATTTTGATTCCCGCCTGCGCCGGGGCGGAAAGATTATCGGCTCCCGGAACTGGCTGTGGAACCGCATCACGGCGGAACAGCTGCGGGAACTGCCGGAGGCGGAAACCTGCCGGGCAATATTTACCACAGGCATACAGGTACGCCGGGTTGCCGGCGATCTTACGGTGAGCATTGTGCATCCCCGTACCAGACAGCCTGCCCGCTACAGCCTTGCCCGCATGCCCGGCATCATGGTCGGGCAGGAGGTGAATGTCCAGCCGGTTCTCGTTGATCCCGAACCCGTGGCGGCGGTGAGCTACAGGCACCAGGGCGAAATCATCAGCATGGAGATAACGCCCATTGCCTATGAAGAAAACGGTTTTGATCTCCGCGGCGCGGTTTTTGGGAAAGAATATAAAAGGCAGCCGGAAACCGCCCGCGAACAGAACGCCAAACGCCTGGACGCCATTGCCGCTTCCGGGGCCGGGGGGAAACCTTTCGCCCTGGTTACCGGCGGGGAAGGGTTTAAGACTCACAGCCTTATCCGCCCGGAGGCAAGCCCCTTTATTAAACAGCGCACCGGGGAACAAATCACCGTCGCGCAGCCTGAGCGCGTGGAAATCCATGACATACTCATCAGCCATTTTGAGGCCGCCAGGCAGGTAAAGGCCCGGAACGGCTGGCTCTCTGAAAGTTTCATCGGGAGGATGAAGGCGGCGTACCCCGAAGGGGCGCCCTCATCCCTTATTGATGATATCGCCCGTGACGAAGCCGGCGCACAGGACGCCGCGCAATCCATATAGGAGAAAAATTATGCTGAATCTCACAGCCCGGAAAAATTTCGGGATTTTCAGGGACCCCTTTACCGACGACGTTATCACCGCCGCAGACGTGTACCTTAACGACGGCTCGCGCTTTGCCGCGGAATATCTTTTCCAGACCGCGAAGGCGGGCGGCATGCTGGCCCTGATCGGGGAGTCCGGCTCCGGCAAGAGCACCATACGGCGCCTTGCGGCTGACAGGTGGCAGCTTGAGGATCAGAAGGTGCGCGTGATAAGCCCCCGCATTATCGACAAGGGGCGGCTTACCGCAGGCCTTATCTGCGACGCGGTCATTGCCGACTGCTCCACCGAAAAGCCCCGGCGCACGCTGGAAGCCAAAGCCCGGCAGGTGGAGAAGATACTCACCAACTCAAGCCGGTCCGGGTTCAGCCACATCCTGATGATTGAGGAGGCCCACGACCTGTCTGTCCAGACGCTGAAATACCTGAAACGCTTCTGGGAACTGGAGGACGGATTCAAGAAACTGCTTGCCATCGTGCTTATCGGGCAGGTGGAGATGAAGGGGAAGCTGGACGAATCGAGGAACTGGGAGGCGCGGGAGATTATCCGGCGCATGGAGGTACTGGAACTTGAACCTCTTGACAGCAGGGACATCGCCGCCTACCTGGACCTGAAATTCGCGCGCCTTAACAAAGAGCGCAAGGCGGTCTTTACCGACGGGGCCTGTGAAGCCCTGGCGCGAAGGCTCCAGAGGCAGACCCGTAACGGCATCGCGTATTCGGTGGCCTATCCGCTCCTGGTGAACAACTGGGCGCGCAGGGCGATGAACCTTGCCGCGGAGATGAAGGTGAAGGCCGTGGACGCGGACGTGGTGAACAGCCTGTAAAAAAAATGAGGAGGGGAACGGTAAAATGCGTGCGAAAAAAATAACGATTACGGTTGATGAATGGATGTACAGGAACCTGGATAAAGCCGCCTCGGAACGGGGTTTCAGAAGAATACCAGCCCTTGTGCGGTATCTGGCGGCGAACGGTATTTCCGGCGGAACAGAGGCCGGGACTGACAGGAGATGTTTAGCGGTACAGGTTGATAATTTCCGGGAACTGCTTGGATATGTGGAGGCCAAAAAACTGGGTTCCGTGGAGGTATTTGCCACATACGCGATGGCACAGTATATGGCGCGGTATCCGCTTTCCGGGGGGCAGAAACGGCGGGAAGGGGAATAATCCCGCCCGGGGCAAAAACACCGTTAGGCTGTACAGCCTTAGCGGTTACAGGGGGAATTACAATGAAGGCAGTGACAGTAAAAGACAGGCGTTCAAAGCTTATACAGCTTATCCATATCGGCAGGGCGGAAACGGGGCTTTCTGACGAAGGCTACCGGGCCATGCTGGAAGGCATCAGCGGGAAAACAGGCAGCAGGGACATGAGCATCCCGCAGCTTGAGGAAACCCTGAAAGCCTTAAAATCCCTGGGGTTTTCCGTGAGGAAAAAGATGCCGGTGAGGGAGGAAGACAGGGGCCGCGCCACGGAGCGGCAGCTTGCGTACATCAAGGGCCTGTGGGAACTGTGCGCGCGGGTAAAAACGGAAGCGGCGCTTGCCGCGTTTGTAAAAAGGATTGCGCATGTCCCGTCTCTCCGGTTCCTGACGGTATACTCCGCGCGGGCCCTCATCCCCGCGCTGCGGGACATGGCGGCGAAGGCCGGCTGTGATCCTGACGGAATCCCGGGGGCGCGGCGGTGATAAGGGAGCGCAGCCTGGCAGGGGATTTTGTGGCGGCCGCGCGGGAGGCCGTGGGGAACAGGCAGACCGCCGTGCGCGCGGTACGGGCACTGTGCAAGTGGTTTGGCGGCCAGATGGTGTATATACCTCTCGCGCGCGCGGACGGGAAAACGGCGGAGGCCCTGCGGGGCGTGCTTGCCGACGCGGTAGGGGACCGGGACGCTGAGACTATCGTGCTGCGCCTGATGAGGCTCTTCGGGGGCGTGCAGTATTACATCCCGAAAGAGATGGGGGCGTTTCCGAAGGAAATAGCGCGGGAGATCTACGGGCGCTTTGACGGCACGCAGGGATCGATGAACGCCCTGTGCCGGGAATACAACTGCTGCTTTACGAAGGTCTACCGGATATGCCGCGGGTACCTGGCCGAAAGGGCGCAGCTTCATTTTGATTTCGATAAAACCGGAGAAGGCGATGATGATGAATTGTGAGGTATGCGAAGAGGCTTTTGAGGAAGGGGACACCCTTATAGAAGGGCGAAGAATCCTGTGCCCCCGGTGCGCCGGCGGCCTTGAGGCTTTGCCCGCGGGCGCGCCAGGGATTGAAGCGGAAAGCCCGCAGGAACCGCGCCGGCGGTTCCGAGGACTTGGAGCGGAAAGCCCGGTTTTCGCGGAGCGAAAAGGCGCCCGGAAAGAATAAACACGGTTAAGCAACTTTTGGCCTGTGGAGATGGCAGGCTTCCGGTATGGAAACCGACAGCCTTTTTTTACCCCTGGAGAACAGGCGGGGCGAGGCGCCAGAGCGCATACAGCTTTTGCCGCCCGGACCCGTCATAGAGGGCAGGGACGGCAGAAAGTGGATCATGCCGGACGCCCGGGCCGTGGCGGAGGCCTCCAACGCCTGGCTGCCCAGCCACTCCATAGACGAGAACCACGCGGTAGACTTAAAAGCGCCCAAAGGGGAAGAGTCCCCGGCCTTCGGCTGGTTCGGCAACATCCGGGCGGAAACAAACGGCTCGGTCTGGGCGGACGCGGAGTGGACGGAAAAAGGGAAAGCCTCCGTCTGCGGCCTTGAATACCGGTATCTGTCCCCGGTGATCCTGCACAATGAGAAAGGCGAAATCACCGCGGTTACGCGGGCCGCCCTGTCCAACAATCCGAACCTCAACATTAAGTCACTCAATAGCCAAATGCCGGAATCCCCGGCAAAGGAGCAAAGCAATATGAAACAGATTCTTGCGGCCCTCGGCCTGGCTGAAACCGCGGCGGAAAACGACGCGGTGGCCGCCATCGCCGCGTTAAAAACAGGCCTGAACGCCGCACAGGCCAAAGGCGTGGACCTCGCGGCCTACGCGCCCCGTGCCGACCTTGCGGCGATGGAAAGCCGCGCGGTCTCGGCGGAAAAGCAGCTTGCCGCGCTGAACGCGGCAGGGCTTAAAGCCGACGCGGAGGCGGCGGTTGACCAGGCTGTGAAAGACAGGAAGATCGCCCCCGCAAGCCGCGGGCTGTACATCACCTCCATGTGCGCGACGCGGGAGGGGCTTGAGAGCTTCAGAAAAGTCATGGCCGGGTCTCCTGCCATTATCGCCGAAGGCGCCCAGGCGCCCGGCGGCGCCCCTCCCGGAACGCAGACAGCCCTGAACGCCGAAGAGGCGGCCATGGCCAGATCCCTTGGTTATTCAGAGGAGGAATGGAAAAAAATCAGGGAGGCAGGTAAATGATCATTACAAATGCAGCGTTGCAGAATCTCCGCACGATGGTACGGGGGGAGTTTGCCGCACAGCTTGCGGGCCTGGCGGCTGACACTTTGTATACCCGGCTCGCGACGGTCATTACATCGAATACCGCCAGCAGCACCTACGGATGGCTGGGCAAATTCCCGCATTTGAGGGAGTGGATGGGCGACAGGGTTATCGGGGACATAAAAGAGTCCGCCTACGCTATCGCCAACAAACTTTATGAGGCAACCCTGGGCGTCGCGAGAGCCGGCATTGAGGATGATAACCTGGGCATCTACCGGCCCCTTGCCCGCGGCATGGCTGACGAGGTTGCCGCCTTTTTTAACCGCCAGATTTCCGCCCTGCTCGCCTCCGGGTTTACCGGCCTGTGCTATGACGGGCAGCCGTTCTTTGACGCGGAGCATCCGGTGTATCCCAAAGCCGACGGGTCAGGAGAAGCGCGGGGCGTGTCCAATGTTGCGGGCAGCCCCAACGCCGTGGGCTCGCCCTGGTATCTTGTGGCCCTCTCCGGCGTCCTGAAAGCCGTTTATCCTCCAGCAGCGCAGCGCTCCGGAAATAGACGAAATCAATGATCCCAAAAATGACACCGTCTTCATGAAAGACCAGTACCTCTACGGCATCCGCTACCGGGGGAACTTTGGCTATGCCTTCTGGCAGCAGGCGGCCGCCTCCCGGCAGCCCCTCACCGCGGAGGCCTACCAGGCGGCCCGTACCCTGATGCAGACCTTTACCCGCGACGGCGGCGACCCCCTGGGCATCGTGCCGACTCACCTTGTGGCAGACCCCGCAAACGAGGCGGCGGCTCGGAGAATCCTTGAGATGCAAATTGTGAACGGGGACTCCAACCCCAATTACCACACGGCGGGGCTTATCGTTTCGCCCTGGCTGCCGGGAAGCAGCCCCAGGTTAAGCGGCCTTTCGGCAGACGCGGGAACACTGTCCCCGGCCTTTAGCCCGGAGGTGACCTCATACGCCATAAGCGTCGCCAGCGGCGTGACCGGCATCACAATAACAGGCATTGCGGAAGGCGGCGCAGAGGCGGGCGGCGACAGCGGCCAGGCGAAACCTCTCAGTGCGGGGGCTAACATCATCAGCATCACCGTCGCCGCCGCAAACGGCGCGCTCACCACCTACACCATTACGGTAACCCGCGCGGCGGCGTAAGGAGGATTGATTTATGAAACGGATATTTTACAGTGTCCTGTTGCCCCTGATTTTTTTGGCCCCTGACGGGGCCGGAGGGGGAGGCCCGGCTTCGGGGGACAATTCTCCTGAGGCCTGGATCGCGCGGCTCAGCAAAGCCGAAAAAAGAGACCGCGACGCCCTTGTAAAGGACATGGCAAAGGCCCTTGGAATTAAACCCGGAGAGGCGTACAAAAAACTGAAAGCGGCGGGCTGGGACCCAAAAGCCGGACCGCAGGCCGTGCCTTCCGGGGGGCCGCCCCCGGCTGTGGAAAATCCTGTGCCGGAGGACAGGGATACCGGACCGGAACATCTGCCCGAAAACTCCGGGGCGCCACCCCCGGAAGACAGCAGCAGCACGCCGGAAGAACAGGGTATCACGGACTACTATGTGCCGGTAAAGCTGCGCCATAAAAGCCCTCACCCGCACTACCGCCGGGCGGGGCTGCTCCTCGCGAAGACGGCGAAATCCTTTGAAGTAACAAAGGAGCAGCTCGCCGTTCTCGTGAATGATCCCTGGGTGGAGCTTGTGGAACAATGACACCCCTCATGACGGCGGGGGAACTGGAAGCCAGGCTCCCGCCGGACACCCTGCCCCTGGACGCGGAGGGAAACCGCGATGACGGGCGCATTACCCTTGCCCTGCGGGAGGCCACCGGCGTCATTGTGGCGCATCTTCCGTGGCTGCTTGATGAGGCCGGGGAGGCGGCCCAGCCCCTGCCGCCCCGGTTTGCCGACGCGCTTACCGGCATCTGCGCCGACACGGCCCTGTACCGGCTCACCGACCGGGTGAGTTCGCACGAGGATGACCGGGACAGGTATGCGGCCAATATGCGGCTCCTTGAAAAAATTGACAGGGAGTACCAGGGCGGGCTTTCCGGCCCGGATTACCAGGAGGCCGGAATTGTTGATGAAGCCGCGGACAGCGGCCTTAACGATGGGCGGTATTTCAAAAAGGGGAGGCCCCTGTAATGGCGGGCGCGCAGGTTGCGGTTGACGTCAAGGAATTAAACACCCTTGCGGGAATTCTCAACAGGGCCAAATTGCCGGCGCGGGAAAGACAGGCTCTCCTTGCGGATATCGGGGCGGAAATGGAGAGCCAGGACCAGGCGCGGTTTGATACGCAGGAAAGCCCGGAGGGCGAACCATGGAAGCGCCTCGCGCAGAAAACCGCCGCGTATTACGCGGAGCAGGGCCTTTCCCACACAAGCCTTCTTGTGCGCGAAGGCGGACTGCGGGACAGCATCGAAAGCCAGGTTGCCGGTTCGTGGAGCGTGCTGGCTGGAGCAACAGCGGAATATGCGGCGATACATCAGTTTGGAGGGGAGATCACCCCAAAAAGCGCTCCCGCCTTATACGTACCGGGATATGGGTATCTGCAAAAGGTTACGATTCCCGCCCGGCCCTATCTTGGCGTATCAGAGGATGACGCCGGGGAGATCGCCGGGATTGCGCGGAACTTTCTGGCGGGGCGGCTGCAATGAGCGTTGTCACTTATCTTGATATGCGAAACAGCGCGGCCTCGCAAATAAAAGAAGCTTTCGCGGCCCGCAGGGGGCTGCGCGCGGCCGCGCATCCGGGCAATTTTGACGCGGAGGAAATCCGCCGCCTTGTTACCCGCACGCCCGCGATCCTGACCGCGCTTATGAAAATCGCGGACCGGGACGCGAACGATGAATCATGGCTTGATTTTGTGTCCTGGGTAGTCTACCGCGCGAACAATCAGGACACCCTCTACGACGGGGCGATTAAAATAGTCTCGGCGCTAATCCCGGTCATACGGAATTTAGACGCCCCCTGGTGCGCAGGCGGGGGATCGGGGATCGAGGCCTCCTCGCTCTACGCGGGGGCGCTGGATAAAATCAACATCACCCTGTGGGCGGTGCGCTGGAGATGGCAGGTGCGCGGCGCGGTACTGGAGGGGGGTGAGGGCGGAATTCTCCTGCCTGACAGCCTCGAATATTTTGAGGGCTATGAGGCGTCCCACACCGTGGGACAGCGGGACATACAGGACTCTGTAGATTTGGAGGTAAATAAAGATGGGCATAGCAATGACGCAAATCCCGGCTAATCTTTTGGTTCCCGGGATGTACCAGGAGATTGACAACTCTCTTGCCGGCGCGGCGGGGGATATTAAAAAAGTCCTTATTGTGGGCTATAAAACGGCGGCAGCTCCCGCCCCCGCGGGCGTACCCCTACAGGTACTCAGCGCGGCGAAAGCCGCCCAGCAGTGCGGCTGCGGCAGCCCCGCGGCGCTTATGGCCTCCGCATTTCTGGACATGAACAGGATAGAGGAGTGCTGGATACTTCCTGTCGCGGAGCCGGAAGCGGGAACAAAATGGGAAGCGCCCTTTACCGTTTCGGCTGCAGACGCCGTAGCGGGAAACGTGGCTATCCGTATCAACGGAGTTTTTCTGTACGCCGGGGTAAGCGCGGGGGCGGCCTCCGGACAGATAGCAGCCGCGATTGCGGCGCGCATCAACGCCGAAGAGACCCTCCCGGTGGAGGCGGCCGTGGACACGGGCGCCCCGGAGCTTTTTACCGTGTCCGCCGTGGTAAAGGGGACGGCCGGAAACCGCAATACAGTGAGCATAACAGGCGGCGCCGGGGTAAGTGTTACAGCCGGGGCCGTAACGCAGGGAACCCTTTCGGCTAACCTCGCAGAGCTTTTCGGCGGCCTGGGCGGCGTGCGCTACGATTATTTTATTTCGGACTTTGATGATGAGGCAAATATCAGGGCGCTCTCGGACGAGCTTGAGAGCCGCTACAGCGCCCTGCGGCAAATAGGGGGCCGCGCGTTCCTCGCGCTTTGCGGCGGGGCGGGAAGCGCAGGCGAAAGCGGGTCTGTCCTCGCCCGGGCCGGCGGGGTAAATTCCCCGCATATCGTTTTAATCCCGCGCCTGGACAACCCGCAGCTTCCCTGCGAGTGGGCGGCAAGGTTCGCGGCTGCCGCCGTGAGAATCCTCGCCGATGACCCGGCTGCCAACACCTATGACACAAAGGTTTCAGGCATTATGGCCTCCGCGGAGCCTGATTTTGACACCCGGCAGAAGCTTCTTGAGGCCGGCGTTGCCACATGGCGGCTTGACCCCGTAGGGAACGTGCTTATCGAGCGGCTTGTTACGAGCTACACCGAAAACCAGGACGGCGGCAGGGACACAAGCTACCTTGACGTGCAGGTGACCGAGACCGTGGACGCGGTAAGGACCTGCATCAACGCCGAGGCGAAGAAGCGGTTTAAAACGTGGAAGCTCGCCGCGACGGAAGAAAACTTCGGGGCCGGCTCAAAGGTTATGAGTCCCGGAGTGTGGAGGACTTTCCTCGCGGACCTGTATCAGACAGTCTTTATCCAGGGCAGGCAGTGGTGCCAGGATTTTGAGAGTTACAAAGCGTCCATTCTTGTGGAAGTAAAGGCCGGAAGCAAGACCCGGCTTGAATACCGGCATCAGCCGGTACTCATCGGCCAGTTCCTCACCGGCGCGGGCCTGAATCAGTTCAAGTAAGGAGCAGGAAATATGAAACTCAATAAAGTTACCAGTGTGATATCCTCCAGCCTTGGCGACCTGCCGGTCAAGGAGGGCGGCGCTACGTTCCGCCCGGCCGCTTTTAAGCGGGAAACGCAGGGAGCCGAGGTGCCGGAGAACATCGGCTACGTGGAGACGCCCACGGCGGCCGAACTTTCTCTTACCCTGAACGCATCCCTTGACCCGGAGCAGTTCCGCGCTCTGGACAATGACACGCTCACAATATTTCTTTCCGGCGGCGGCCAGCACATGATGCCGGGCGCATGGGTCACCGAGGCGGCAGAGCTTGGCGCGGGGGAACTGAAAGTTACCTACAACAGTGCCAGGAGCGAAAAACTTGTGTAAAGGGGAAACCGGCATGATTGATCCTTTTGCAACAGAAACCATTGTACTGAGGGTTCCCCTCAGGGCAGGAGAGCGGACCTCTGTGCAGCTTACTGTCCGGCCGCCAAAACTCAAAGACCTTATCAGAGCGGACGCATACCCCGGCAATTCCGTCGCGTATGCCCGTGCTTTATTGTCTTCGCTTACCGGGGAGCCGGAAATTATCCTTGACGAGATAGTGCCGGAGGATTGGGCCGACTGCCTTGTGGTGTTAAACCGTGCGGCCCAGAGGTTCAGGGGCGAGATAAACCTCTTTGACCAAAAAGAGGAACCCGAAAACCCTACCGGGGCGGCCGGGCCGCCCGGGACTTTATCAAAGACCTCCGAAGAATCGCCGCAGAGCTGATGATGCTTATGCCGGCCATAGGCTATGAGGCGGTGATGAGCTTTAACTGGCGGGAATTAAAAAGCTGGCATGAGGCCGCGCTTGCAACATACAAAACAATGAAAGGAATCCCATAATGGCCGAGATAAAAGCCGGGGTAACGCTGTCCCTCAAGGATATGTTTTCCAGGGGGATAGGGGCGGCCGGAGCCGGCGTTAAAGGATTTTGGGGGCAAGACCCTTGAAGCGGCTGGGAAGGCGGACAAAGCCTTCTCGGGCCTCGCCGGGACCCTGGGGGCGCTGGGGGTGTCCGTCGGGGCTTTGACCACAATCGGCTCGGTCATCAATATAGATGATAAGCTGGTTCGGGTCGGCACCGCCGCGGGGGCTTCGGCGAAAGATATAAACGGGTTCCGCAGGGCCGTGTTCGCAACGGCCCAAATGCCGGATATAAAAATGGACACCGCGGGCCTTATTGAGGCCTCGGAGGTTATCACGGGCACCGGGGTGAGCCTCGGGTTTGTACAAAACAACTTACGCAACATAGGTCTCTTAATGAAGGGTGTCGGTTTAAGCGGCGCGGAAGCCGGCGCCCTGTTTAACGGGTTTGAGAAACTCGGCTACACCACCGGACAGATATCCTCTTCTATGGACAGGATGGCGGACCTCACCGACGCGGGAAAAGGCATGGGGCTTAACTTCCTCGCCAAAGCCCTGCCCGGACTTATGGAAATGCATTCGGTAATTGGCGACACGCCGGAAGACATGGAAAAGCTGGTAACCGCCATGCAGGTGCTGGGAAAAGGAACCAAAAGCGACACCAGGGCGGTGGCCGCCTTTAACTCTATAATGAATGAGCTTGCCGACCCTCAAAAACGCGACGCCCTGCAGCGCGGCCTGGGGATAAAAATCAAAAATGAGGACACGGGCAGGATGCGCGATTTTGGCGGGGTTATGAAAGACCTGGCCGCGGTAAAAGAGACTTTCGGCAATTTTGATGTGCTGAACAGGGTGTTCAGTAATACCTCGATGGACGCCATACGGGCCTATGACAGGTGGGGACAGGTCGCGGAAAACCTGGAAAACATAGGAGACTCTGCCGGGGCAGTACAAAAACGTGCGGCGCAGAACGCCGGCACCACGGCGTCCAACTTGAAGAACCTGCAAACCGCGTGGCTGTCTTTCGCCAGCGAGCGGCTGGCGGCGCCACTTGAGAAATTGACCGGTTTTCTCAACTACATGGTCGAACATCCCAAAATAGCCACGACGGCGATGTGGGGCCTTGTCGGCGCGGTCACGGCCCTGGGGGCGGTAAAAATCGGCGCGGGGGTTCTTTCTTTTGTTACGAATCTGAAAATGCTCAAAGGCGGAAGCGGAATAAATCTAAAAGGCTTGGCTGCCGGAGCCGGAGGCGCGGGAATCCCCGTCTACGTTACGAATTTGGGAGGCTCTCCGGGCCTGCAGGATTTTACGCCGCCGAAAAACAGTGTTCCGGGGGCGGCAAAAGCGGCGCCCGCGGGCCTTGCGGGAACCGCAAAACTTTTAGGCCTGGCCGGGCTGTTTACGCTTCCGGTAATATACCGGGAGGAAATGAAAGAGATTTCCGGCGCGGTTACCCCCGCCCTGCGGAAAGTGTCCGAAGCCCTGAGCATCGGCGGCAAAGGCCACATGGGCGGCGGCGGCCTGTGGGAAGAAATGTACGGGCAGGGCATGGGGTTTACCGCGGGCCTCGCGGAGGAAGCGGCCGCCGTTCCGTCTCTTCCGGACGGGACGGCTAATCCCCAGGCCGGGGGCAGCGCGGAAATAATCACCCGCGTGGATGTGTACGACAACCGCGTCGAGGCAAAAACTTCCGTTGGCCGCAATGATACGCCTTTCATTTTTCCCACGGGAGATGCCCGCGAAGCGCAAAGGATGGGCCTGTGAGTTTCAGTCCCGCCCTCCCCCAGCCCTACAAAGAGAAGTGGCGCGAAGCCTACCGCTACGACAAAGACGATTCCCCGCGGCTTTCGGCCTACCAGCCGCCGGTGTTTTTTATGCTTCCCGTTTCTTTTGTGCTGGAGTCCCTTCGCGTCGGCAGCGGGCAGTCAGTCGACACCGCGGAGTATCCTTTTCATGGCCTTTGGTCAAACACGTTTCTGAATGAAAAGCCGCAGGTTATCAGCGTAAAGGGATTTATCCGCGGGGAAAATTATATAGTGAACAGGAACGCTCTGTTTGAGGCCCTGCGAATCGCCACCTCCGACGAGGACCCCGGCTGGCTGGAACTCCCCCTGTGGGGCCGCTTCCCTGTGGTGGTTACTGATTATGAGGTGGAAGAGGCCGGGCAGAGGAACGGGCAGTGCTCTGTCTCCATTACCTTTACCCGCGCCGGCGTAACAATTGAAGAGCGGCAGCAGGCCGGAGAGATTACCGAAGGGGCGGCCGACCAGGCTGCCGCCGAACTTCAGGCGGCAGCCGCGGAAGAGTTCGCGGAAACCCTTACCGAAGAAAATCTTGACACAGACGCCCTCGCGGCCGCTTTTGCCGCCATAAAAGGCGCGCTGCTCGCGATAGCCGGCCGCGTCCAGGGCGCGCGTGCCATGCTCAACGCGATGACCGGCGCGGTCACACAAATTACAAACCTGATCGCGCAAGGCGTGCGGGCCCCGCTGGATCTGGCGAACGCAGCGTTTTCCGCCGCCGCCGGTATCGTCGGAGGCGTGATGGAAATCAAAAACAGCGCTATGACCGCGGAGGGAAGCCTGCGCAATATTCAAAACGCGCTTATGCAATTTCTGTCAAACAGCACGTATGCTTCGGACACCGAAGCCCTTACCGTCAAACAAGGCGCGACAAAAGCCGCTGCCGAAAACCTTTACAAAACCATGTCCCTGTGCGCGGCCTCGCGCCTCCTTGTGCGGGCGGAGGATGCCACACACGCCCGGGCGCTGGGGTATTGGGGGCTCCTGGAAAACCTGCAAAACAGCGTTGACCGAAACAGCCCCGCGATGTATCAGGCCGTACAGGCATTGAGGATCGCGGCGAGCCGCGGGCTTTCGGCCCGGGCGCTTGCCGCGGAACAAACACGGCGCGTTGCCGCGCCCGCGCCGGTTTTGTATCTGGCGCACTACCTGAGCTGCGATGAAGAGCTTTTGCGGCGCCTTAATCCTATAGCCGACTCTTTTGTTGTGGAGGGGGACCTGCGGTATGTCTAAAATTATTGTCCGGGCGGCGCAGGCCGGAAGCGCCGTATTTCAGGACCTCATCTGGCGGCGCGTGAAAGTCCACAAATCCCTCGACGAAATCTGCCATACCCTCGAACTGGAACTGCCCTACAGCGAGAGGGACAAAATACATAAACACGACAAAATCAGGGTTTGCTGTTTTAATCCAAATATTAAAGATCATGATTCCCTGCGGTTTGTTACTACCGTGCTGGTTGATGAGGTCTCCTCTGTCGCCGATACAAAACAGAAAACCCTCATGGTACTGGGCCGTTCCCCGGCGCGGGACATTATTGATTCGGCCTGGTCAGGCGGTCCTTTAATAAAAATGAAATTATTGGAAATTACCCAGTATATCGCGAACCTCAAGGGAGATTATCCCGGCCCCAGGTTTGGGATAGATGTGGCTCTTAAACCGTCAGACGGGCCGGATGAGACAAAACCGGTTACATCTTTTTCGTGGGAGAATGAATCTCCCTGGACAAAACTCATTACGGAAGCGGCCACCCAGGGGTATATATTTACCAGCAACGAGGCGGGCGGCCTGTATTTTTGGAGGGTTGCCGGAGCGGCGCGCGGGGAAGGCTTCCGCCTGACCGAGGGGAAAAACATTCGGAGCATTCAAGCGACGGAAAACGGGGCGCAGCAGTATCACAAATACGTTGTCTGCGCCGCCGGGCACACGCCGGCAGAAGTAACCGACGGGACCTGTAAGAATGAGCGTGTTTTGACCATCAATCTGACGGACCTCATTGTTGCTCCGGAGGCCATGAGCCGCAGGGCCCTCTCCGAAATGCGCCGCCGGAAGGAACGCCGCGTGAGCGTGAGCGTATCCGGCTGGGGCCTGGACGATGAACAGATAAAGCGCCTCGGCGCCAACACCGCCGGCAAGGAAGTCTTCTGGAATCCCAATTTTTTAATCCCGGTTACAATACCCTCCCTTGACCTTGATGTTAGCCTGCTTATATCGGAAGTCGATTACGAAGCGGACGCCGCGTCCGTAACGGCTGCCGTTACCCTGGTGAACAAGGAGGCGTATGAGTGAGCGTTTTTGTGCAACTTTCCGCGCGTCTGCGCAATATCTTCACCGCCGGCGATTTCCAAAAGCGCTATGCTGACGGGAAGGTTCAGATAAAAACGGTTTTTGGCCGGGTGCTTGAAAAGAAGGAATGCTTTTCCTACGGCTTTCAGGCCAAAGCAAAAAAAGGCAGGGTGCTGGTATTCTGCCAGGGCGGAAATTTTGACGGGTTTGAGATACTGCCGGTGCTGGAATCCGGCGACGGCCCGGAACTGGAAGAAGGGGATGCTGCCGTTTACAGCGGCGCCGGCGCGGTAGTAATTTGCCGCAACAACGGAACTGTCGAAATAAACGGTACGGACAATGGCGGAGTCGTGAAAGCGGGGGAACTCAAGGCCCAACTGGCGAAATTGACCGTCCGCGTGGACGCCGTTATAGGCGCCCTGAAAAACTCCGCCACCGGAAGCCAGGATGGCGGCGCGGCGTACAAGGCCGCGATTGCCGCCGCGTTAGACGCCATTATGGAAAAAGAAAACTTCGCGGATATAGCCTCGGAAAAGGTGCTGCATGGAAACGGCTAATCCCGTAAAGATCGAAAACTGGACCGATATCCGGGAACTCGTACTTATGAGTATCGGAACCAACAAAGGCCGCTGGTGGGCTGATCCCGGATTTGGCAGCGACCTCTGGAAACTGCGGCAGGAGGGGAAGGTAACGTATAAAACGGCCGGAACGCTGCAGCAGATGGTACTGGAGTGCCTGGCGTGGTTAAAGGATGATGGCCTTGCCGGGCTTATCACCTGTGCCGCGGAGCAATCCGGCAAAAACGCCATTTCGTATACCGTAACCGTAGTACGCCCGGACGGACAGTCCGTCATGATAAAGGATGCCTGGTATGCCATTTAAAAGGGACCCCCTCGCGGCAATCCTGGACCGCGCCTACGCAAACTACACAAGCCTTTTTAAGCCGCTGGACAAAACTCCGCGCCACAATCTCCTGCGGGTTTTTGCGTCGGCTGACGCGGGTATGTATCACCAGCTTTTGGGAGACCTGGATTTTCTTGCTGATCAGATTTTCCCTGACACCGCTACCGGGGAGTATTTGCGGCAGCACTGGTCGGACAGGGTGCCGCCGCTGTACGCAACCTCCGCTACGGGCACGATAGTAATTACCGGCGCGCCCAACGCCGCCGTGCCGGCGGGCCTTGTTTTCTCCTCCGCCGCCGGGCAGAGATATTTTACCGAATCGGCTTACCGCATAGGGGCCGAAGGCAGTGTAAGCGTTATTGTCAAAGCCGAAGCCTCCGGCGCGGAAACGAATCTCGGTCCGGATCAGCCTCTTACCCTTATATCCTCAATCCCTGTGGGTATTGATTCGGCCGCCAGCACCTCCGGTGGCGGCATCAGCGGAGGCGCGGACGGGGAGACCGACGAGGCGTACCTCGCCCGCGTGCTACAGGCTCTGCGTAACAGTACCCGTTACGGCAAACCGGGGGATTTCGCGGCCTGGGCGATGGACGCAAGCCCGGAGGTCTCCAAAGCCTGGGAGTTTAAAAACTTCGGCGTTTTCGGGGCACTCCTTATCCAGTGTATACACGGCAATCAGTTTGACGGCGTCGCCCCGGTGGGCAGCCTCTCGCTGGTTACCAATTATATATCCGCCGTCGCTCCTCCGGTTTTGTTCACTGTCCGTACGCCGGAGATTGTATCGATCGATCCGGAGATTGCTCTTTTGCCCGGGGAGGATACGCTCCAGAACAGGGACACCGCCGCAGCCCGCCTGAAGACCTATCTTCAGGCGACCGCCGCGCCCGGAGGCGGTTATACTGCGGGCAATCTCCGCGACGCGATTATCGACGGGGTAACAATCACCGCCGCGGCTGTCAAAATAGATGGCAGCGCGGGCGGACGCGTGGAAACAACAATTCTGCAATATCCTGTTGTGGGGGATATAACATGGGAATGATAGTACGAGGCCCTGGGGAGTACGCTGCCGCGCTGCGCTGGCTTTTCCCCCAGGGCGATTACTGGGACCGGCAGTTTGCCGATCCCGATAGCGACTGTTCTCTTTTTTGTAAAGCGAAGACAGATGAGTTTAT